>JBFOLV010000305.1:0-5376 GCA_040830325.1 Kordiimonas sp.
GGCTGAAAGGAAGAACATATATTAGCCGAGCGCCTAAGGGAAACCGTAGAAAAAGAGCTTTCCTTCAAGGGCATAACCATCAGTATTGGGCTGGTAAGCTTGCTGGAGGGCGAATTCGAAAACGCCGTTGACCTCTTCATTGCAGGAGACGAAGCATTGTACCAAGCCAAACGAGCTGGTCGGAATCAGGTGTCAATCTATCAACCAGAAGATCAAAAAAGCAAACAAGCAACTTAACCAACCTTGCTTATTACCACTACAGGGCAAAACTGAAAGAAAGGCCTCTTGAAGTTTGGCAAAATCGCTCCAACTGATTAACCAACAGCTGAGCGAGGGAAGCTAATATGTTTAAAATATTCTACGAGGATATCGAAACTGGCCATACGGACACATTTGGTAGTTACAAAGTAAGCAAAGAAGAGATCATAGAATTTGCAGGAAAATACGATCCCCAGCCGTTTCATCTGAACGAAGAATTTGCAAAACACTCTGTCTTTGGCGGCTTGTGTGCGAGCGGTTGGCATACTTGCAGTATGATGATGCGCATGATGGTGGACCGTATGATGGAAACCGGCCTTGCCGGCCTTGGTTCTCCGGGCTTAGATAAAGTTGCCTGGAAAAAACCTGTTTTCCCGGACGACACACTCAGTGTCAAAAGCACAATTACAGAAAAACGCGAGAGCAAGTCGCGCCCCAACATTGGGCTAGTGAAGTCCGCACATGAAATTCTTAATCAAGATGGTGTCATTGTAGCGGAAGTTCATTCTAATATCATGGTAGCGAAGCGAAGCGCCTAACCGCTGGCACTCTTAACAGCAACAATAAAGCTAATATACCACCATATATAAGGGGTTCATACTGGAACCCTTTTCGCATCATAATAAAATGCACAATCACAAGCAGCCCCACTAGATAAACTACCTTATGGAGCTTCTGCCATTGCCGAGCTCCAATGCGTTTCACCCAACCCTTTGTACTGGTAATTGCGAGAGGGATCAGCAACACGAATGCCGTCATGCCAACTGTTATATAAATGCGCTTGGTTACATCCGCCCAAAGTTCTGGCCAGTCAAACGCCATATCAAGCCAAACGTAACTGGTGATATGTAAGCTTGCGTAGAAAAAAGCAAACAAACCAACCATACGTCTAAACAAAATTGGTTTCGGTGATCTAAATATTCTCGACAAAGGCGTTAACGCAAGCGATATCAGCAAGATACGCATAGCCCAATCGCCAGTGAAACGGTTCGACGTTTCCTGCGGGTTAAAGCCAAGATCATGAGGCTGATACTGAAATGCCTGCCACCAGTTATAAGTGAGCCATACTGCAGGAATAAGCATAACACCAAACACAAGAGGCTTACCGTATCTACGGAGCTGAGCGGTTGTTATGCCCATCAATAATTAGCCTTCAGATCTAGGTCTTTATAAAGGTGAGCAACCTGCTCGCCGTACCCATTAAACATCAATGTTTTCCGGCGACCAAAATCTCCAATTCGACGTTCACGTGCCTGGCTCCACCGTGGATGATCTACTTCGGGATTAACATTCGAGTAAAATCCATATTCTCTTGGCGCAGACTTATTCCAACTTGTTGCCGGTTTTCTTTTCTTCAACCTAATACGTACAATCGACTTAATCGATTTAAAACCGTACTTCCATGGCACAACTAAACGCAGTGGCGCGCCATTTTGATTAGGGATTTCTTTGCCGTAAAGTCCAACCGCAATGAAGGCCAGATCATTCATAGCCTCAGCAATTGTTAGTCCCTCAACATAGGGCCAATCGAGAACAGGTCTGCGAATACCCGGCATCTGCTTACGGTCAGCCAATGTCTCAAATGCGACATACTTTGCATCATTTTTCGGGCCAATTTTCTTGAGCACTGAAGACAGAGGAATACCAATCCATGGTATAACCATCGACCATGCCTCAACACAGCGTAGTCTATAAATGCGTTCCTCAAGAGACTTCATATCTACCAAATCTTCAAACGCATATGTACCCGGTTTTTCAACCAGGCCATCCACCTTCACTGACCATGGCTTTGGCTCTAACCGCCAGGCATTGGCGGCAGGATCGTCCTTGCTTGTACCAAATTCATAATAATTATTATAATTGGTGATAGCATTTTCAGGCGTTAAATCTTCGCCAGGATTAAAGGAAGTTTTTGCGTAATCAAGAGGAAGAAGTGTACGTTCTTTTGCTGCAAACCCTAGTGAAGAACCTACCATACCTGCACCAAGTGCGGCACCTGCAAGAGAAGCGCTTTTAATGAATGTTCGGCGGTTCAGATACTGCGCTTCATCCGTCACGCTGTTTTCTGTTTCCATCCATTTTTCTTTGCTTTTAATAAGCATGCTCTTTCTCCAAACGACATCAGTCAGGCGCATTACACCTTCTTCCCAACATAACTAAAGTCGTACGCTCGTCCAGTAACGAGTTGTTGCCTAAAGCGTGATCTTGTCCCATAGTCCCGCCACAGCAGGATCAGTGGAAGCAAAATTGACGATTTTTGCTACCTAGTATTGAGTAAAGTCAGTTTTAAGATGAATATTGATTTATCCGCCCTTAATTTTTCTATCGAAGCGAAAGCTCTCGCGAATCTTTGGGCCAGCCTTCCGCGTAAAAAAGGGTACTTTTGCCCCGAAAAATCTAGTTTTTCTCCGGTCAGTTTACGCCAACATTTAAAAGCAATCTTCATGTTTGAGCGGCAAGACAAAGACACCCTACTTGTAAGAGTTGCAGGCTCTGATCTAAGAGAACACTTAGGGCAAGAAATAACGGGTAAAAACCTTTTTGATCTCCTGCCTACAGAATATGCATATAGCTACCGCGAGTACTATAACAGGCTTCAGGAATTCCCGTGCGCAGGACTTGTTAACCGCCCTGCTGCAAAATCCGGTGGTGGCCGCCATCTCTTAAAAACTCTGCACTTACCTCTATTGGATACAGATGGTGTCGCCCGCTTCTTTGTTGGAGCCCTTCAAGTTGAGCGTTTACCGCTTCACTTTGAAGAAATCAGAAACGGTATCATGGCTCCACGTATGGATCTAGAGATGCAGCACATCGATCTTGGTGCCGGTCTACCTGGTGAGATAATAGCAGAGCCAAGCTGCGCTTAGCTCTGCTAAAACAGTTAGCGCTGGAAGTCGTAAACACTTCCAAGCTTTAATATTTGCGTTAGCTCATCAAGCGCCGTGAAGTTTTCTTCCATCAAGGCCACATCACCCAAATCTTCAGGAGCAACGCGGTCACGGTAATGTTTCGTTACCCATGCGCGAAGCGTTGCAAGTAAATCATCGGTTATGATGCTATTGCTTGTCATAGCACCCAAATCTTCATCGGACATAGCCACACGCAACCTGAGGCAGGCAGGACCGCCGCCGTTACGCATACTCTGGCGCACATCCATAAAGTCGGCATGTTTGATTGGACCATCGCCAGCTAGCATCTTTTCAATGTACGCCTTTGTAGAAGGCGTTTCCTCAACCTCTGTTGGCAAAATAAGGGTCATGCCCTCACGTCCAGGCACTGACAGCAACTGACTATTGAAAAGATACGATGTTACAGCATCCGCCAGTGGCACTTCACTGTTCGATACTTCAACAAACTGCATCTCAACATCGCCCATGGCTTTCTGGATATTAGCGCAGAGTGCTTTACCATCTACAAATGCATCCTCATGGTAGAAAAACACATTCTTGTTGCAGACAGCCACAACATCATTGTGGAAAGCACCTGCATTGATAGCTACAGGGTTCTGTCGCTCCAGCAACATTTTATCAAACGCTACACCATGCTGTGCAAAAATAGAGTGACAGCTCTCTAACGTCTGCCGGCCAGGAAACGTAAGCTCGCTCGCATTCTCAAATGCACCACGACCATAAACAAACAACGATACACCTTTTTCACCGTAGTCTGAGCAAAAACGGTTATGGTTTGCTGCCCCTTCGTCACCCATATGCACACCGCCCGGTACTGGGTCATGGTGCGTAAAACGGTCCCCTTCCGGGAACATCGCCTTAAGTACACGTGCAGTAGTCGCCGCTTCCAAGGAACGGTGATACATAGCCGCCAGGTTAGCTGGAGTAAAATGCGTTTTACCATCCGCTGCATCAGGTGCTGGGGTAATGGTTGCGGCATTTGCTGTCCACATAGTTGCAGACGACGATACATTCGCCACAAGTGCTGGATTAGCCTTATAGGCTGTTGTCAGTATTTCAGCATCAGACCCAGTAAAACCTAGAGCCCGAAGTGCAGAAATATGCGGCCGATCATGGGGTGGCAGCACACCCTGTGTCATACCAAGGCTTCGTAAGTGCTGCATTTTATCCAGACCTTGAAGCGCACCCTCACGCGGATTAGCTACTTGACCTTTGTGCTTTGCAGAGGCCACATTACCGTAAGACAACCCAGCATAATTATGCGTTGCCCCAACAAGGCCGTCAAAGTTGACTTCCTGCCATTTGCTTGTCTGCACCATTATGCATCTCCCTCAAGGTCAATACCTACCGGCATCGCAGCTACAGCAACTTTACCTTCTGCTTGCTCCATACTTGCTACAGCAAACGAGCAATAATCAGCAGCATAGTAAGCACTAGGTCTATGATTACCTGACCATCCAATACCGCCAAACGGCGCTGTAGAAGCTGCACCTGTTAACTGTTGGTTCCAGTTAACGATACCCGCACGAGCGCGCGGATAGAAACTATTGTAAAGTTCTTCTGAATCTGAAATCAGACCGGAAGCGAGACCATATTTAGTGTTATTTGCCTCTTTAATGGCCGCTTCAAAATCAGCCACCCGTGTTAATTGTAACATCGGGCCAAACACTTCCTCATCAGGCTTGTCAGCAACATCCGTTACGTCGAGCAGGCCAGGCGACAAGAAAGCATCGCCAAGGTCCAAACGCTTCACCGCACGCAGTGCCTTCGCACCAGACTTAATAAGTGCATCCTGTGCAGCTAGAACCATATCAGCAGCACGCTTACCAACAACCGGGCCCATAAAGGCCTGTGTTTCATCGCTCCAGCCACCAACAGTAATTTTATCAATGACTGATAAAAGTGTCTCAATAAACGCATCACCTTCAGCACCAACCGGTACAATCAAACGACGGGCGCACGTACAGCGCTGACCTGAACTGACGAATGCAGAAAGAATAGTGAGAACGGCCGCCGCTGTGTGGTCTTTTGCTTCATGAACGATAAGCGGATTGTTACCACCCATCTCCAACGCTTGAATAACCTGAGGGCGATCAAGAAGTTGCTTGGAAATCGCAAGGCCTGTATGCGCACTACCCGTAAACAACAATCCATCAATGCCTTTGGCGGCAACAAGCGCAGCGCCGGTATCCCTACCACCTTGCACCAA
>JBFOLV010000306.1:0-2107 GCA_040830325.1 Kordiimonas sp.
CATATCTCCTATTTCGTCTTTTCTTTTTGATGTTTCTAGCTCTGTATTCAAGTCACCGCCGGATATCTTCGCCATTGTAAGGGCTAGTTTCTTAGCTGGGCTGGAGACTTGGATAATTACTAAGAAACCTGAAATAATCGCGATTACTAGACCGAGAAGGGACCATAGTAGGCCACTTTGTGTTGCTTCAGAAACTTGGTTTCCAACAGATGTGCCTAAAGCCAATTGATCAGCTTGAAACTCCATGGTGAGTGCGAGGATGTTTTCAGATACTTTGTTGGCTATGGCGTAAAGTTCTTCTGCGATAATCTTATCTTGAGTTCGTGTAATATCTGCGACTTCTAGGAAACCTGCCGCGTAGCGCGTTTGGGCTTTTCCAATGTTTCTGGCGACGCGTTGTCTGTTGCGATTGGTGAGGGCGCCTTCCATTGCTGATGTAGATGTGTTGATGAGCTGAAATTCACTCAGTGCTGCATCAAAATGTGTTTCCTCGTGCGTTAATATATATTCGCTAACATATTGCCGTGCGAGCAGGAGATGACGTAATGCCTGGCCAGAATGAAATGCGGCGTCTGCCACCTGATTGTTGTATGCACTTTCCATAATGAAGGTGGCTTGGCGTTCCATGACCGGTGAAAACCGATCAAGTGTATCGGTAATAGTCTTATCACGCTGTTCTTGCAGTTTTTTTATGCGCTTGAATGCTACAAGGTAGGCGTCAGCTTCATTGCCTATGGTTTTCAGTTTGTTGAGGTTGACGGCGCTAGTGGTTTGCTTTGCAAGAGCTTCGATATTCGCTTTAACTGAAATGAGTAGCTGCTCAACATCGTTTGCTGATTCAGCAGAGGAGGTTTGAATATAGTTTGCAACCTGTTTTTCCGCCTTTAGTATCGTCGCCTGGATATCCCTTGCTTTATTGGTGCTTTCAGAGCGATCTGCATATAGGTGAAACTGTTTTTCAACGTTCTTAATGCTGAAACTTCCCTTTACGGCAAGTACTGCAATCACAGCAATCAGCAAAGCCAATACACTTATAATTTTTGTGGGTATCTTTAAATTTGAGACACTGTTGTTGAGTACTCGTAAAGGATTCAAAATATACATGGCCACCCGCTCATACTATTGTTGGTGTGGCCAATGCATATTTAACTCATCAGCCCACTGACCCCTCACGTCGAATGGCTGATATCACCTTTACGTTGCAGTTTCTTGACAGGCGCGAATTGCCCGCGCGAGAAGAAGGTGCCTCTGGTATCGCTATTTGATTATACTACGGCTATTAAGAGGGTTCATTGTGAGTGTAAATTAACACCTCTACTAGTTGTGTTTAATACGTCCCAAATAAATGGCCAAATTATCCAGAGCTGTATGCCAGCCAACTGATACACCTTCGTTCATTTCCTCACCGGCAAGAGATATGATTTGTATAGTCGTCAGCATGCGTGTGTTGCCGTCTTTCTCTTGCAAATCAACCGTTGCCAACGCCGTTGAAAGTAAGGTGCCTTCTGTGGAGATGCTTTCAGTAAAGATAAGTCGTTTGTCCTGCACAATATCGAGGTAATAATTCTCAACGCGGTAATCCATGTTGCCTTCAGGGCCGCATATGCTGACATCTAGTCCGCCAACGCGGAAATCGCTTTTGGTGAATTTTAGCAGGTCGTCGTTAGATGGTGGTCCCCAAATTTCTCGCGCAGCGGGGTCTGACCAGGCTTTGAAAACTAGCCGGGCGGGAGCTGCTAGTGTGCGCTCTATGGTGAAATTGTCGTGAAGGATTTCAGTTGTCATGATTTTTCTCAATTTCTTGTAGATTTAAAACATATTCTTCGAGGCGATCAACGCGGCCTTCCCAGAGCATACGTTGCTCTGAAATCCACTTTTCTGCTTGGGCTAAATTCTTTTTTCGTATTTCACATGTTCTAACTCGCCCAATTTTTTCAGAACGAATGAGGCCGCTGTCCTCCAGCACTTTGATGTGCTTCATGAAGGAGGGCAGCGCCATGTCAAAAGGCTGAGCAAGATCCCCAACAGAGGCGGGGCCTTTACCCAGCTGGTGGATTAAGGCGCGCCGCGGGGGGTTCGCGGGGGCATGAAAGAATGTGGCGGGGGG
>JBFOLV010000307.1:0-14810 GCA_040830325.1 Kordiimonas sp.
ATAAACTCACGAAGGGCTGGCTTCATAAGCCTGTTGGCAGGATACACTAGAGACAATGGTATGGGTGGTACCTCATAAGGTTTTAGAATAGGTACAACCTCGCCTGCACTCAAATAGGGTTGCAGTAAAAATTCAGGTAGCTGGGCAATACCATCGCCGGCGGCAGCAAAAGCAGCAACCAATTTAGCTTCATTCACCTCAATATTGCCGTAAACATTTACCAGACGCTCTTTCCCTTTTTCATAGTATCGCCAACGCCTTGGGTTATTGCTTGTCAACTCGATGATGCATGGAAACTTGGCGAGGTTCGAAGGGTGGTCTGGCGTTCCATGCTTCTCAAGATAATCAGGGCTGGCAACATAGTGAACTTCAAGGTTCTTGTATTTTCTAGCAATAAGACTCGAGTCTGTCATTGGCCCAGCTCTCACGGCCAAATCAATGCCCTCATCCACCAAATTCACATAGCGGTTCATCTGTTGCCAGATAACTTTAACATCCGGATAACATGACATGAATTTACTGACAGCCTGTCGTAGGCCAAGCCCCTCGGCATTGCCTGGTGTTGTAATGCTCAGTTCACCAGTAACTTGCTCCCGTCTTACATGGGCAATATCCTCAAGGCCGTCCAATCTACTGAGAATGTCCTTAAAGTGCGCTACAAAATGCTTACCTTCTGCCGTTAGGTGCATAGCACGCGTCGTTCGGTAAAGCAGCTGGCAACCAAAATGCTTCTCCAAGTCCGCTACTTGGCGACTAACCGCAGAAGTTACTAGATCAAGCTTTCGTGAAGCGGCACTAAAACCTTGCTCCTCTACAACAGCAAGAAACGTCCGTATCGCCTTGATTAAATCAATATTTCTCGAAATGAGAATTATCCTTTCTCAAAAACCACACTTTTCGATAATGAGCACAAATGTAAAGTCTCATCAACAATGAAAGTAACAAATTCACAATGGCGACACACCTAAGGCAAATGCCTGTGTCATCGAGAGCGAGAACAAAAGGGATCACTATGATCAAAACCGTGTTAACCGGCTTGTTTCTATGTACCACAGCAATGAGCCAGATATCAGCGTCAGAAGAATTAGATTTTTTGAAAGCAGTGCAAAAACGCTACGAAGCAAGCAAAAGCTTCCAGAAATATGCCATCCATTACAGCTATGCTTTTGAAAGAGCTTATCAAGCTTATGATTTTAGAGAACCTATCGCAGGTCATACGGTTATGACAGCGGAAGTAGACATGGCAAACCAACGTTATTTCGATCAGGCCACAACTAACTGGCCCGGAGGTTTTGTCTTTGATTTCATAGAATTTAGTAATGACACGGAAGCCATGCAGTATGATGTTAATGGCCTAATTAACGGCAAACGCGTTAGAAGATTAGGGACGGATGCTTACGAAAATACAGCAAACTATCATAATGCCAAAGTGGACTTCCTAGCGGTCTTACCACTTCTATCTGATAATCTGGACAACAACTCAATTGAAGTCACGGCGGACAAACAATCGGGACAAAAAAAAATCACCCATACCCGCCCTGAAGGCTCCACTATCTACACCTTCACCAATAACCCCATAGACCTTGTTTCCATCTATCAATCAGAAAACCACACGAGGGTAGAATATAATCAGTATGTAACGCGCGGTAATGTTAGGTTTGCGACCGTTTTAAAACAAGTAAACACAGAAACGAATTTACAGGGTACTTTTGATATTGCTCAAGTGCGCGAGATTACCAATATCAGCGCCGAAAAACTGAGTTTACCTGCGGGTTACGGGCCTGTCATCGAACGCGTAGACAGAACACTCTTCAGTACCGAAATCGCCCCCGACCTATATTTGGTTACAGACGCGTCCGCAGGCCGAAATATATTGTTCAAAGTAGTTACAGAAGGCATCAGGGTGTTTGGCGCACCTATCAGCGACAAACTTTCGGAAGAAACCATTGCCCTAATCTCAAAACAGTTTCCTAACAAACAAATCCTTTCAGTATACGTCACGCACCCGCACCACGATCACATTGGCGGGTTAACAGCATACGCAAAGCGCGGAATACCTATACTTGTTGACGACTATAGTATTGAGGCGATTAAAGCTTACCCAAAATTTCAGAAAGATATTGGGCTGTTTACGTTCAAAGCATTTTCCCACGAAGAAAAGATAGACGGTGCCGAATTTCATATTCTGGAAAATAGCCACGCCAAGGGGCAAAGCTTTGTCTATTTTCCAGATTCTCAGATTATTTACGAAGGTGATTTCCTTGAAATTCCTTATGACAACAGCACCGCTGACCATATGCCTGAAGTGTCAAAAGGTTTCACTGAATACATCTATGCTACAGAAATTCCAGTACAGAGAATTGTTGGACACCACAGAAATAATAACATTTCTGTCGAAACAATGAATGCTCTCTATGAAGCAAACACGGACTAACGCCCGACTTGTGCCGGGTATTACTGAATAACAGGAATATTCGGCACATTTTCTTTCCTTTAGTGATGGCTTTTTTTATGGTGCCGTCATGGTCAATACAAATAAATCAGGTACATACATCACAAGGTTTGCACCAAGCCCAACAGGCCTGCTGCACAAAGGTCATGCATATTCTGCGCTGCTTGCATACAAGGCTGCTCAAAGAAATGATGGTAACTTTCTTTTGCGTATTGAGGACATAGACACAACACGGTGCAAGCCTGAATTTATCGCTACTATCTATGAAGACTTAGCTTGGCTCGGCTTAACATGGGAGCAGCCCGTCCGTTTTCAATCTCAACACTTTCCAGATTTTCAGGCAACTCTCTCGAAACTACTGTCCGGGGGCTTGGCATACCCTTGTTTTTGTACACGCAAGGACATACTCGCTGAAATAGCAGCCTCAAAAAGTGCTCCTCATGGCCCTGAGGGCCCTATCTATCCGGGTACCTGCAAAAAACTCAGCGAAGCAGTACGACAAGAAAAAATCAGAAGCGGATTGCCCCATGCTTGGCGACTAGATTTGAATGCCGCTCTTGCGCAAATCAGCTCACCATTGATCTGGCATGATGAAATTGCTGGCGAAATGCTCGCTACACCAGAAATATTAGGAGACATTGTCCTCGCAAGGAAAGACACCCCGACGAGTTATCACTTAAGTGTCGTAACAGATGATGCCCTACAAGGCATTACCCACATAGTTCGGGGGAAAGACCTATTTCACACCACACATATTCATGTGGTGTTACAGCGTATTTTGGGCCTACCTACACCAATTTACCATCACCACAAGTTATTGGTTGACGATGCTGGTGTACGCTTCGCGAAACGCAACAAATCAGTAACCTTACAAAGCCTACGGGAGCAGGGCACGGAAATGGCAGCCCTACTCCAATCTCTTGAAATCTAATCTAATGAGCACTGCCTAGAGGGACTACTCACTACACTTGCAACACGAGCAAGAAGCACCACAATCACAATCATTGCCGCATCTGCACGTACAGTTTTCACAGTCACAAGAGCCACATTTACAAAGTGTTTCTTTCATTTCTTCAGTCATCTTCATTCCTTTCAAGTATTCCCTATTTCTGTAAGGATTACTTAAGCTACAATCTGTAGTAACTACAGATTCAAGACTTTTCTGATCAAACACCTAAGATGGAGCATGGAAACCCCAGCATTACCCTAATATTAACTTTTAATGGTAATGCTAGTAGCTGGGTAGCAAGGGGTTTTGATGACCAGCGTATCAGTATGTCTTGGGTTTCTAAAAATAACTATCAAGCGATGTGTATGCTATTGCATCGTGCCTTTGCTGCTTTCTGCTACTTCTCATGCAGCCGAAGATGAGAACACGGAGCCAAGTTATAGCCTTTCAGTAGCCCAGCTTAACTGGTGTCCACAAATTTGCCCTCGGGGTAAAGATGCCGGATACATCATTGATATTGTCAGAGAAGTATTTGAGGGGACAAATTTCAACCTCAATTATCAAACTATGTCCTACCCTGTTGCACGAGGCCGCACAGAAAGAGGCGAGATTGACGCCTTACTCGCTCCTGCAAAAATGGAAGCACCCAGCCTCCTATATCCGACGCAACCTGTGGGTTTCCAACGTGTATGTTTTTATACCCTCGCGGATTCGCTTTGGACTTACACCGGAGAAACCTCCCTTGCCGATCTAACCATTGGCATAGCCATAGATATCTCGCTGGAAGAAATTCATGACTATGTCCAAAAACATGAAAACCAATTCGTCTTTCAGGCCGAGAGTAAACGCTACATAGAAGAAAGTATCCGAATGCTTGAAATTGGCAGGCTGGATACCTTTGTTTTTAACGAGAATTCCGTGCTTTACTATATCCGAAAACAGAAATGGCATGACCAAATTCGCTTGGCAGGGTGCGTGTCTAAGGCACCTGTTTTTATGGCATTTTCGCCAGCTCTTGAAGGCACATTAAAAAGCAGAACCGCTATTCAGCATTTAGATAGAAAAATACTCGAAATGAAGAAAAACGGTACGATGATGAAGATCATGAACCGATACGGTTTACCTGATTGGAGCAAGTTTTGAAATACTTGCCCACCCTACTGTCTACATTCCTAATATTGGTAGGAAACTACTCTTTGCCAGCATCCGCAAAGCTTCTACAATCGACCCCAGATCAGATCCAACTAAAAATAGCACAAGTAGATTGGTGTCCTCAGATTTGTCTCCATGAAGAGAAGCCTGGCTATATCATTGAGATACTTAACAAAGTCTTTGAGGATAGTCAGTTTCAACTCATTTACAGTAGTTATCCATGGTCGCGTGGCATCGCTCACACCCTGAATGGGCAAACAATAGCCTTACTTGCTGCAGCACCAAAGGAAACGCCTGATTTAATCTTCCCATCCGTCCCCATCGGCCAACAACAAGCTTGTTTTTATGCCCTCCCGAGTTCGGAGTGGCGTTATACGTCTCCCAGTTCTATAGACGACAAACGTATCGGCCTCCCTGCCCATATCTCTCTGGAAGAGTTAAACGATTACAAGAAAGAGCATTCCAAGCTGTTTCACATTCAGGCTAGTACGCCCCGGTATATTGAACTCGGCATCAATATGCTTAGAAGTGACCGCCTTGATACATTTGTGTTCTTCCGAAATACTATGATCCACCACATAAGACGCTTCTATAGTGCAGATACGGTCCAGCAAGTAGGATGTGTATCACCTACCCCAGTGTATATTGTTTTCACCCCAGTCCTTGACGCAAAACCAGTTCGCGATAAAGCAATTGCGCACTATGAAAAACGCATGCCTCTTCTCATAGAAGCTGGCTATGTGACAAAAACCATGGAAAGATATGGTTTGCCAGACTGGAGTAAGTACGACACGGACTAAATAGTCCTATTGTTTTTCTAGTAAGCATACCCAAATAAAATCTACAGTAACTATAGGTTAGGGTGTTTATGAAGCTTTCAATTGGTAAACTTGCAAATAGAACCAACGTCAACATTGAAACCATTCGCTACTACGAACGCATCGACTTGATGCCTCCGCCTTTTCGCAGCGATGGCGGGCATCGTATCTATGATGAAACCCATCTTGAACGACTCACATTTATTCGCCGGTGCCGGGATTTAGGTTTCCCACTAGAAGACATTAGAAGCCTCCTAGATATGGCTGACAATGATGATCACTGCTCCACTATGCGACCGAAAGCAATCTCTCATCTACAATTAGTCGAAGCTAAAATTAACGCCCTTCAAGAAATGTATTCGGCACTCTCTAACATCCTAGATAGTTGCGACGGTTGCGAAACACCCGAATGTTCAGTGAGCAATGCATTATTTGGGTGTGCTGTTCGTAGTTGTGCTTGTTCCGGAACTAAAGATTTAGAAGCGGTCACGTAAAGTATAAAGTTACGCACTATGTAGGCATCACTGAGGTACTGTATTTGCATCAAATTTCGTCCAATCTGGCAAGCCATACTTTGCCATGATGGCCCCAATACGCCCCTCCTGCATCATCTGCACCAGCCTGCCATCGAGATAAGCAGCTGCTTTCTGCATTTTCTCACTTTTCGCACTTACTGGTGTAAAAGCCATATAGACGGGTGTATTTGTCAAACACCCTGCTGACTTCACCTTATCCTTCAACCCCATTTGGTTAATCTTGTAGAGCGTGGAATTGATCGTAAAAATAAATGTATCGAACCGGCCAATATTCAACATTCTTAGGCTCAGGGGTACATAATCCTTTGTATAAGGCATAAAGTGGAACTGATCACCATTCTTTGCCAAATACTCATCCAATTCCGTAATAGATGTATTGCGCGCAACGCCTATATCTATGCCGTCCAGAGACGCTAACCCATCATACTTCCAATTAGAATTATCCTTGACTAAAAAACACATGCGCTGCCAGCCAACATGATGGACTGGATACATAAGGCCTGGCGCTTCAGCCTTTGCTGGCGAAAGCAACGCCTCAGCGGCACCTTCTTGAACCCGTATGATAGCACGAGACCATGGCAAGGTTTGGAACCTAAGTTTATAGGAACTGTCTTTAAATGCTTCCGCAACTACGTCAACTATATAGCCTGCCTGTTCTTGCTTAGGGCAAATTTGTGGACACCAATCTATTTGCGCCACATCAATAGTAGTTTCATCTGCTAGCACTAATGGCGTGAATGATGTAGCGATGATCATTGCAGTCAAAATACCTAAACGCAGGTATAACTTGTGAAACCAGTGCTTTTTCATGCTTTTTAATAAGAACAAATGCTCACCATTCAGATATCACTCGCAATTAGCGCGTATCTGCAAGGATACTGACTTAAGCGTTAAGATTAAATTAGTATTATATAGCTGCTATTTCGCAGTTAAATCCCATTCTGGTAAAGTCGGTGCTTCTGGCCAGTTAAGTTCAGCACGACTTTCGTAAAAGAAGTTATTGATGGGCCAGTCATAGCCAGTAAATTTCCCAACCACAATATTGTTCACTGCAACAGGCTTTGGCATACCATCTTCTACTAGAATAAGAACCGAACCCGCTTCCCGATCAGTCACAATCACATTACGTTCTAGTTTAAAAGCGTTATTTTCGTACCGAGAGCCTTCTACGCCGAACGAAAATAGTTGCCAGTTGACCGATGCAGGGCCTTCCACCAACAAACTGTTCCTCACAATCACAATTCCGCCATTCGGCGCGTCAATAAGGCGACTATCTCTGCCGTTTAAACTAGCAATAATACTATTTTCTATTGTTGTGCGTTCGGCTCGAGTTTTCACCTCGTGCCCCTGTGAAACTGAGTTCAGTATTTTAGTCCTGCGAATTGTCAACTCACCACCATTAATATACATGGCGTGCGCATAACCATCCTTACCATTGCCCTCAAAAACACTATCTTCAATAAGAATTTTACCCGATTTGGGACCGGCTAAAATACCATTCTCACTATCTGAAAAATGAACATTTCTTAGTGTCAGGTTTGTACCCTCAAACCTTACACAGGCGCCGTTCTTGTCTTTCACTTTTATATTACGACATGCTATGTTTTCGATGGTCACATCATTGGACGCAATTACGAAGGCACCTTTGCCGCCCACAGCAACACCATCAAAAATAGTATCGTCCGTACCGCTAATATGAACCCGGTGCTTACCTTTAAGAACGCCGCCTTGTTTGTACACTCCAGGGCCGATGCGGATAATACCCGCAACACCTACCTGCTGAAATGCCTGCTGGAGAGATGTATAAATACGCCCATTAACCCAGATTTCACCCTCACCCAATGGCGGAGGGGACGCGTTTTGGGAAAAAGCAGGCCCCGTGATCACTAAACAGCAAAGAACAAAAAACGCCTTAACCAAGTTTCGCACAGGTACCCCCATTCAATTCAAACAATCAGTTTCACCAATTTTGATAGGACAGATTGTCGCTGTCAAAAGAAATATGTATGTTTTGCACTTGTTCCCAAGGTATAGCCCTATATTATACCGAAAAAATGGCGACAAAGGAATTCCCCCACCATGAAGGCCCTATTTATCTTGGCTGTAATATCAGCTGTTGCGACTCTAATTGTTCTCCTAATGGGCGTTATGACGCTTGGTAAAGAAGGTGAGGAAAACAAGAAACGTGGAAACAAAATGATGCGCCTTCGTGTTTTCTTTCAGTTTGCTACACTCGGTTTCCTACTTCTTGCTGCCGCAGCAGCTACAACTGGCTGAATCATCAATGGTTAAGCTAAGCAAAATATACACACGTGGTGGCGACAAAGGCGAGACATCACTGGCTGGTGGTCGGCGCGTTGCAAAAGACAATGAACGCATCGCCGCATATGGAAGTGTCGACGAAGCCAACTCCACTATTGGTATTGCCCGACTTTCTACAGAGGGCGAAACTGATGCCATGTTATTTCGCATCCAAAACGACATGTTTGATGTAGGTGCTGACCTAGCTAACCCGAAAGAAGATTTCTCAGCAGAAGCCAAAGAACTTCGTGTAACTGAAGAACAGGTCACGCGTCTGGAAACTGAGATTGATCAAATGAACGCTAACTTAGCCCCCCTGACAAGCTTCACCCTGCCAGGAGGAAGTAATGCGAGTGCTTATTTGCATCTTGCTCGAACAGTGACAAGACGCGCAGAACGACACGCAATTAGCGCTTCAAGGGAAGAAGCAATTAACCCAGTTGCAATAAAATATTTGAACCGGCTCTCAGATCACCTATTTGTTCTAACACGGTATCTTAATGATAACGGTGCAAAAGATGTACTGTGGGTTCCCGGTGCCAATCGATAAATAAAATCGACCTCTGGAAACCACTTTATGCTGCACTGCATTGACTCGGGTTTCAGCATAGGCTAACGCTGTGAAACCTTATATTTTTCAAGGGCTGGCGCATTTTTTGAGGCCGGTCTAACATACGCTAGAAAAGTGGGCTTTGCTGCCCTGCACAAAAATTGGGAGAACTGACCCCATGAAAATCATGGTCCCCGTCAAACGGGTGGTCGATTATAACGTGAAGGTTCGCGTTAAATCAGACAACACTGGCGTTGAACTCGCCAACGTAAAAATGTCGATGAACCCTTTTGACGAAATCGCGGTTGAAGAAGCGATTCGCCTAAAGGAAGCAGGCAAAGCAGAAGAAATTGTCATCGTATCTGTTGGCCTAAAAGCCGCACAAGAAACAATCCGCACTGGTCTTGCCATGGGCGGTGACCGCGGCATCCTTGTAGAGCATGACGGCGAAACAGAACCTCTTGCTGTTGCTAAAGTTCTCAAAGCAATAGTTGCTGATGAAAACCCAGACATTGTGCTGTTGGGTAAACAAGCGATTGACGGCGACAACAACCAAACCGGACAGATGCTCGCTCAGCTCCTTGGCTGGCCACAAGGCACTTTCGCTTCAGAAGTTGTGCCTGAAGAGGGCCATGTGAGTGTCACTCGTGAGATTGACGGCGGTCTTGAAACAGTAAAACTAAATCTACCTGCTGTTATTACAACTGATCTGCGCCTTAACGAGCCTCGCTATGCTTCCCTACCGAATATTATGAAGGCAAAGCGCAAGCCAATTGACATGAAAACTGCTGGTGATTACGGCGTAGACATGGGTACGCGCCTAACGGTTCTAAAAGTAGAAGAGCCACCTAAGCGCGAAGCTGGTATCATGGTTGAGAGCGTCGAAGACCTTGTAGGCAAACTTAAAGAAAAGGGAGTGATCTAATGCCAGCTCTCGTATTTGTTGAACACGATAATTCTGAAATTAAAGACGCTACTCTCGCGGCAGTTACCGCGGCAAAAGCATACGGTGACATACACCTTCTTGTGGCCGGTAGCGGATGTGGTTCCGTTGCGGAAGCAGCAGCTAAAATCGACGGCGTAAGCAAAGTACTGGTTGCAGATGACGCAGCATACGAACACCCTCTCGCCGAGGAGCTTGCAAACGTTACACTTAGCGTATCTGGCGACTATGATGCGGTCTTGGCACCAGCTACAACGACGGGCAAAAACTTTATGCCGCGCGTTGCAGCAGCCCTTGATGTTGCACAAATCTCAGACATCATTGAAGTGGTGAGCGAAGACACATTCAAGCGGCCTATCTATGCAGGCAATGCTATCGCGACAGTTCAGTCGTCTGATGCTAAGAAAATCATCACAGTGCGGAGTACTGGGTTTGACAAAGCTGCGACAGAGGGTGGTTCAGCCGCTGTTGAAAGTATTTCAGCTGCCGATAAAGCTGGCATTTCTTCTTTCGTAGGCGCTGAGCTTTCCAAATCTGATCGCCCAGAACTTACATCTGCAAAAGTCATCATTTCCGGTGGTCGCGGCATGGGGTCAGGCGAAAACTTCGCTATTATTGACGCTGTTGCTGACAAGCTAGGCGCTGCTGTTGGAGCATCTCGCGCTGCTGTTGATGCGGGCTATGTGCCAAACGACTATCAAGTTGGCCAAACCGGTAAAATTGTTGCCCCTGAACTTTATATCGCCGTAGGCATCTCCGGCGCCATTCAGCATCTTGCTGGCATGAAGGACAGTAAAATCATTGTTGCGATCAACAAGGATGAAGAGGCTCCTATTTTCCAGGTCGCTGACTATGGCTTGGTCGCTGACTTATTTGATGCGGTTCCAGCATTGGAAAAAGCACTTTAAGACAGGATGAAGGGCATCCTCAAAACAGTGGTGCCCTTCCCCAACAAAATTAAAAACTTCTGGCCCAATAAGATAAGAAACTTCTGGTTTCAAAAGGTGCAAAATGGTTGATACTGTAGGAATTATTGGCGCAGGCCAAATGGGTAATGGCATCGCCCACGTAAGTGCGGCGGCTGGCATGAATGTAGTGCTAAGCGACGTATCAATGGATCGCTGCGAGGCTGCTCTCGATGTCATTCGCAGTAATATGGAGCGTCAAGTAAACAAGGGCAAACTAGCGGCAGCAGAAATGGAAGCATCTCTAGGCCGCATCACTCTTGCGGATAACTTGAAAGCTCACGCTGCGTGCGACCTGGTAATCGAAGCTGCGACAGAGAATGAGCAGATTAAAACTGCTATATTCAAAGAGCTTTGCCCTCACCTAAAAGCAAGCGCAATGGTTGCTTCAAATACGTCCTCGATTTCAATTACAAGGCTCGCAGCAAGCACAGACCGACCTGAAAAGTTCATGGGTGTTCACTTCATGAACCCAGTGCCTGTCATGAAGCTCGTTGAGCTGATCCGTGGTATTGCGACATCCAATGATACCTTTGATCGCTTCTCTGCCTACACAGAACGCTTAAACAAAGTAACTGCTGTTTCTGAGGATTTTCCTGCGTTTATCGTGAACCGCATTTTGATGCCTATGATCAATGAAGCCGTTTATACACTCTATGAAGGTGTAGGATCGGTTGACTGTATTGATAAAGCAATGCGTCTAGGCCTCAACCATCCTATGGGCCCTCTAACGCTTGCTGACTTTATCGGCCTAGATACATGCCTATCCATTATGCAGGTGCTCTATGACGGACTAGCTGACAGCAAATATCGCCCATGTCCGCTTCTTGTTAAGTATGTAGAAGCTGGTTGGCTTGGTCGAAAAACTGGCCGAGGCTTTTATGATTATCGTACAGAAGGCGATCCTGTTCCTACACGGTAGCAGCTCACCCTTTCAATTAAAGCCTCGCCTTTGGTGGGGCTTTTTTTTATGATGCATACTTTAGAGTCTCAGTTCCCAAGCCAGATAATATCGAAGCCTGAGCGCCAAACTGTTTCAGCATTTTTTCACTGTCTGATGGACTAAGCGCCGCGACTTTGGTTAATGCCTCCGCAACAGCGCTAGACGGCGCCCTAACCAATAAATTCATGCCACCCCATTCTTGAGAAGAAGTGGTTATACCTTGTGCAAAGTCTATAAGGCGTGTTGCACCGAAGTAGCTGCCGCAACCAGCGAGTGCATCATCCCTTAAAGGCACAGGAATTACCTGCTCTTTCGCTTCACCAGCACCATTCTTTATCGGCGAAAAATCTACGCGCCACTCTCTAGGACCAAACGCTCGTATCCGGCCACCAATATCCACAAGGCCAGCTTGCACACCAGTTTCTCTCAAAGCCGTCACAGTTAAGTCCACCGCAAAACCTTTGGCTAAACCACCGAGCGACAAAAACAAAGGACGACGTAACCTCACCATGCCGGTGCAAGATAAACCTATGTCTGGCCAGTTCGCTGCGCCGTCCGTACCCGCAGCGACAACATCGAACAATCCATCAGTTCGATATGATATTTCGTTCGCCAGCTGTAACACATGCCACAACCATGTGGATACTGGCACATACGACCCTATGTCTGAGTTACATAAATATGAAAGTTCGCTACCCAGATTGCATCTATCAATAGCGGCTTCAAAATGCTCAGCTGTGTTTAATGCATTTTCCATAACGCGGTCGACGCAGGGGCCATCAGGCCCTATCACCGCAACTCTTGCTGTTTTCCCAAACATTGGGCGCGCTTTAGTGTGCTGCTTGCACTGACATGTCATATTAGACCCCCATTTTGGTTTCTTCATCCTTACCATAAATGCGAATCATTCTTAATTGCAACAAAATAATAGTAGAATTTGCCCGTTCACAAAGAAAGCCTTGTTTTCCATGTCCTTCCATCCAGCATATGGTTAACTGAAACTCGCACTCCATTCAGAGGGAAACATCCTTATGACAGAGCTTCAAATCATTGTTGGCAACAAGCGTTATTCCAGTTGGTCGCTAAGAGGTTGGTTAGCGGCAATCCACACTGGCTTGAATGTCGATGAGGTAAATATAGACCTATATACAGCGACTCATGCAGATGAGATTGCACAATACAGCCCGGTAAAGCTGGTCCCTATCCTCAAGCATGGTCCTGCTACAATTTGGGACTCCGCTGCCATAATCGACTATTGTGCCCACATAGCTCCAGAAAAATACTGGTGGCCAACAGATATAGAAGCATATGCTTTCGCTCGTAGTATATTCAATGAAATGCACAGCGGTTTCACTGAAATGCGCACTCATATGCCAATGAATGTTGCTGGAAAATGGTCCGACCTAACATTAAGTGAGGCGCTACAAAGAGAAATCACTCGCGCGGAAACAATATGGACTGAGTGTCGGGAACAGTATGGTCAAGGTGGAGAATTCCTATTCGGCAGTTTTTCTGCAGCTGATATGATGTATGCCCCCTTAGCAAGTCGCATGGAAACATACGGTATTAAGTTGAATGAAACAGCTACCGTCTATGTGCAATCAATTATGAACTATCCTCCGATAGCAAAATGGGTGCAAGCTGGGTTACAAGAAACTGCTCGCATCAGTGCCGCCGAAATAGAATCGGAAGCTACATTTCTTGGGTAGTATCTCAACCAATAGAGACATCAGATGACTGAATTAAAAATTATCATTGGCAACAAACGTTATTCAAGTTGGTCACTAAGGGGCTGGCTTGCTGTTGAGCATACAGGCTTACCTTATAGCGAACTTCTTCTACAGTTAGATACACCAAGCTTCTACGAGGAGATAGTGAAGTACAGTCCTGCAAAGCGTGTCCCTACTTTATTGGACGGAGATATCGCTGTGTG
This sequence comes from Kordiimonas sp., assembly GCA_040830325.1. Classification (GTDB taxonomy): domain Bacteria; phylum Pseudomonadota; class Alphaproteobacteria; order Sphingomonadales; family Kordiimonadaceae; genus Kordiimonas. The sequence goes on from JBFOLV010000307.1 coordinate 13,543, forward strand.
GGATTCTGCTGCCATCATCGATTACTGCGCACGGCTAGCACCTGAAAAATATTGGTGGCCTGAGGATAAAGCCGCCTATGCTCATGCAAAGAGCATCTTCAATGAAATGCACAGCGGCTTCACCGAGATACGCAGCCATATGCCGATGAACCTTCAAGATAAATGGCAAGGGCTTAGCCTAAGTGATGCACTTCAAAAAGATATCGACAGAGTTGAAACCCTATGGACAGAATGTAGGGAACGTTTTGGCGCAGAGGGTAACTACTTATTTGGTGACTTCTCTGCTACGGACATGATGTTTGCACCAGTTGCAACACGCCTTGCGACATATGGTATTGAAGTGAATGAAACTGCTGCTGCTTATATCGAAAGTATTCTTAGCCACCCAAGTGTATCCGCTTGGTATAGAGAAGCCCTTGAGGAAACAGAAGTCGTAGAAATCGACCAACTAGACACGAATATCACACGCCTGGGATAACAAAAACTCATAGTGCGTTTTAACCTGTTTGGCGTAATTTGCGAAATACTGACCTTTAAGACAATTCATATGTGCACTACATTCTCTCCAGTATCTGGAAAGATAAGGTGCACATATGGAAAGCTTGAAAACACAACAGTCCATCGCAGTCATATTATATGATCTTGCACTACCTTTGGACATTGCAGGTCCGACTGACGCTTTTACTGGTGCTAACCAATATTGGCGCACAGCCCATAATCTAGAAACTGACCATCGTTATTATAAGTTCCTTTACATCAGCGCAGATGACCGAGTTATTAAGACAAAGTCTGGACTGAAAATAACGGCGGATGCTCTATTATCGGAAACCAGCCCAACCGACTATGATGTGATACTTGTCCCCGGTGGCGACGGTGTATTCAAAGCGTTAAAAAACACTGCTCTAATCGAATGGATGAAAACTGCATACCTTCATAGCAAACGAACCATGTCCGTATGTTCCGGTGCCGCCCTTCTGGCTGAAGCAGGCCTTCTAACTGGCAAAAAAGCATGTTCGCACTGGTTTTCATGTGAGCGCCTTCAGGCAAAATATCCAAATGTGAATTTTGATCCTGCTTCCCTCTATATCTCTGATGGCAAGATCATAACTTCTGCTGGTGTCACTTCCGGGATCGACATGGCTCTCGCTGTCATTGAGGCTGACATGGGGCGAACAGCGGCTCTCGAAGTAGCCCGTCACTTGGTAGTTCACCTGAAAAGAGCCGGTAACCAACAGCAATTTAGTGGCCCCTTAAAAGCGCAGTTAAAA
>JBFOLV010000308.1:0-6349 GCA_040830325.1 Kordiimonas sp.
GTCCTTTTTTATTCTGAGCCGATAAATTGGGTGCGCTGCGTATATCTATCTTTGATATTTGTTGGCGTGATTGGTCTCAAAATTTCTCAATCTAGCAGCATCTAAAGGAGACTTAATATGTCTGGAGAGTGTGACCTTAAACGTCTTGTCAACTCTATGCAGCCTGAGCTTGTTGATGAAACTTATGTGTATGTAACAACACAAGAAAATCGAGATTGGAAGGTTTTGAAGCCGAAGCTTGTTTTTGAAGAAACTGAAGGCACAACACTCATTGTGCCTATGTCGATGGCAAGGCTGGATGAGCTAGAGTATGTTTTCCCATGTAGAATGATAACATTAAACATTCATTCTTCGCTCGAAGCCGTTGGCTTTATGGCTGCTGTAGCAACAAAGCTGGCGGCGGCAGGCATTGGTGTAAACCCTGTTGCAGGTTACTTCCATGACCATCTATTTGTAGCTGCAGATCATGCCGAAGATGCGTTGGTGGAATTGAGAGCCCTTGCACGAGAGTATTAAACAAAGAAAAGGCCCTCTGAAGGGCCTTTTAAACTTCTAGGTTTATGTTTGCCTGTTACTCGCCTGCTGTCGCGATCGGCATAATGCCTGGTGCGATACCAAGACGATCTTTTTCTGCTTTAACCATGTCCCGTACACTTTTGAGCAGCGCTTTGGCATTATAGACGATACCGTCTTTGACAGTGTAGTCTATGCCGCCAATACGCTCCATTTGGTCAGTTTCATCGTTAAGGCGATAGGCGCCAGTACCATGCAGTACGCGTAGGTTGGCTAGTGGGTTTTCATCTACGATAACAAAATCAGCCTTCTTGCCAACACGGATAGAGCCAACTTCTTTATCAATGCCAAGCTGTTTTGCGCCTTGCATGGTGGCAGCATGCAATACTTCTAGCGGCGTAAAACCTGCTTCGCGAAGCAGTAGCATTTCCTGAACGTAACCAAAGCCATAGAGGTTATAGATATAGCCTGAGTCAGAACCAATAATCACTCGTCCACCTTTGTTTTTGTAGTCATTCACAAACTGCATCCATAGGCGGTAGTTGTTTTTCCACTCAACTTCGTCTTCGATGCTCCAGTTAAACCAATAAGAGCCGTGAGCATTACGGCTTGCACGGTAAAACTCCCATAGTGCAGGCATAGTGTACTCTTCGTGCCACTCTGCTCGGCTCATGCGCATGAAATCACGGCTGGTTAGATAAGCCGTAAATGTTGGAGACATGGCAAAGTCTCGCTCTAGCAGAGTATCCATAACCGCATTCCATTTTGGACTGCCTGGTTTGGCGGCTTGCTTCCAGAGGCGGCCAGCTTCTCCAAAACGATGTTGTTCGTCATTATAAATGTAGTCGTTGGGGTAATGTTGAATTGTACGATCTTCAAACATTGCCTCAGGAAGCCCATACCAATGTTCCATGGACTTGAGGCCAAGTTTTGAAGTAGTCAGCACATTGGCATGCATTACATCCAATTGTGCATGGTGCATAGTTGAATTGAGCCCTTGCTTACTGGCTTCATCGAGGGCAGCAGTCATGATCTCAAGTGGAGCACCGAAAAACTTCACACCAGCACCACCCATTTTTTTTATGTTACGTATACGGTCTCGTGCTTGTTTTTCAGTGAGGAGGGGACCAGCTTCTGGTGCATCGAATGCTGGATATACATGGATACGCGGCCCTAGTATTTCATTACTATCTAGTTTGCGTTTAACTTTCATTTCCCAAGGCGTTCCATGATACGCATAGTTTGTGCGTCCGCTCGTAATGCCGTGGGCAAGCCAGAGCTTCATAATGTATTCAGGTGGCACTCCTTGCCCGGTTTTCTCCGAATGGATGTGAAGGTGGCTATCAACAAAACCTGGCATAATATACATGCCAGAAATGTCTAGCTCTTCACCGCCATCGAGAGCAGGTCTGTTTTCTGGTTTGATTTTACCACCAGGGGCACCAACGACACGGATTTCCTTAATACGGTCGTTTTCAACAACAATGTCGACAGGACCTTGAGCAGGAGCGCCCGTGCCGTCAATCATGTATCCGCCTCGTAGGATCAGCCGCTTGTAAGGGCCTTGCCCTTCCGAACGCGCCTCAATTGGCGCAGGTTCATCTGTTGATGGTAAGGCGAGGCTAGGACTCATGCTTGTGATTAAAGGAGCAACCATGAGTGCGGTTATGGTGAATAACCTATTTAGTTTTATTGTCCCTCGCATCTTCATGATTGCTCTTCCTTAATCTTTTGTCCTTTAGTTTTCTGGATATAGGCGTTTATTTGCTGTTCCAGTAGTTGAAGTGGGATAGAGCCGTTTGCATGGAGTGCGTCGTGGAAGTCACGCACGTCAAACTTATCGCCTAATTCTTGTTTGGATTTATGTCTGAGTTCCCAGATTTTCAACTCACCCATTTTGTAAGCGAGGGCTTGGCCTGGCCACGCAATATAACGATCTACTTCAGTTAGCACCTCTTGAAGAGACATGGCGCTGTTGTTTCTAAGGTAGTCTTGGGCTTGCTCGCGAGACCAACCTTTGGTGTGCATACCTGTGTCTACCACTAGCCGGCATGCTCTCCACATTTCATATGTTAAACGGCCGAAGTGCTCGTAAGGCGTTTTATATGTGCCCATTTCTACGCCAAGTGCTTCAGTATAGAGGCCCCAGCCTTCTTGGTAGGCATGTGATGTCATTGCCGAGCGGAACTTGGGCATGTTTTCCAGTTCGGCTGTTAGTGCAAACTGTAGATGGTGGCCCGGTACACCTTCATGCAGAGAAAGTGCGGGGAGTACATAAAGAGGGCGCTTGTCTAGGGCGTATGTGTTTACCCAATACTCGCCGCCTTTCAGCGCATCAAGCGGCGCAGGTACATAGCGGCCTCCTGTATAATTAGGGGCTATGTCATCTGGTACCGGTTGTACACTATATGGTTGACGAGGCAGCCTTCCAAAGAAGGCTGGGAGGCGGCCATCGGCTTCTTTTGCAATGTAAGCTGCTTCTTTAAGTAGTTCTTCTGGTGTTTTTGCATAAAACTGAGGATCTGTGCGCAGGAAGTGTAGGAAATCAGCGAAGCTTCCTTCAAAGCTTACTTCCTCTATGATTTTATCCATCGCAGCGCGAATACGTTTAACTTCCGATAGGCCGATATTGTGAATCTCGTCAGCGCTCAGGTCTAGAGTAGTGAAGAATTTTACTTGTGCATCATAGTATGCATCACCATTCGGTAGGTCGCTCGCTGCAATAGACAGCGCAGCGGCCTCTTGATATGGACCTGAGAAGAATGCGGTGAAATCTTTATATGCTGGGATAACCGCATCATTGATTGCAGCTTTTGCCGCATGTTTTAGCCTATCTTGATCGCTGGCAGTGATGGTATCTGCCATTGAACCAAACGGTGCAAAAAATGGAGATTCTTCAGCTGTTGGCCAATCCATGCCATTGAGGATTTTTTGAATGCCGCCAATTATTTCTTTTGGCATCACAAAGCCGTCTTCTATCCCCATTTGCATGTTCGCGGTGTGCTGGGCAAAGTAAGCAGGAACGGCTTTTAGTCGAGCTATGTAATTCTCTGCATCTTCAGCTGTTTTAAAACTAGCAATTCTTGAGTAATGCAGCATACCATCATAAAAACCTGAATCGCTTAAAAGGGGGATTCGCCAGGCCTTAAACTCTGCTCGCTTTATCCTATGATGCATGTAAAAATCAAAAGCGTCATAGTTTACTTGGTCAGCGGCAGATAACTGTGAACGGTCTATTTTCCTAAGTTTATCTAGATATTCTCGGTCTTGCTTCAGCCTCCGCGCGTGATCATCTGGAGTTACAGAAGGAAGTATGTGGTCAAAGCCTTTAACGCCTTCATAGCTTGCAGCGAAAGGGTTTTCTTTCAGGTCTGTTTGCCATTGTTCATCAAAAAGTTTATGGAGAGCCACCGTCTCTGCACTTTTTGCTACGGCAATAGTGCCACTTGATGACTGTTGCTGTCCATTGTTCTCAGCTACTCCGCAGGCTGCGGTTAATGCAAGTGTGCTCACTGCAAGTAACGCTTTCAGTTTAACCATATGGTCCTCCCATTTCCCTCAAAATGCGGTGACTGTTGAATTTACAAGTCACCATTTATATTTTCGAATTATGGTATACAATATATTATGTAAATCAAGATGCGAAAATAGTTTATGCAGCCGGCTCTGTGAAAGGCCGCGTAAGTTGTGTGAGGGGTATATGAGAATTAAAACTGCCAGCCTTCACGGAGGGGGTCATCATCTTCGATAATGTAACTACTGGTGCCGCAATGATATGCGCGGCCAGATACTTGTGTTTTGACACCATTATTGCCAGCTAAGCGGGAAGATTCTGTGATTGTGCCGTTAAAGCTTATCCCTGAAGCACCGGAAAAGAAGCATACGTCACCAATATTCACATGTCCTTTATGGTGGGCGAGTGCCAGTCTTGCTGTTACACCACTGCCTGTAGGGCTTCTATCTAGTTGTCCTTCAGCGAAATAACAAAGATGCCGGTTAGTTTTGTCCAGCATAACTTCATCATGCTCCGTAACAATGGTGCCGTATAGAAAACCTAAGTCAGCTGCTTCTGGATGTTCGATTTGATAAGTGCTTCTTATTGTATCTGTCAGTTCAACTGCACGAGTTTTGATCTCGTCTTTACTCGATTTGTCAAAATCAAGTTGAAGGTCGTGTGCTGATATGAAGGCATAGTAGGCACCGCCGTAAGCGATATCTACGTAGACTTTACCGATGGAAGGCAGTGTTACTTCAAGTTTTTCGATATGCACATACCCTGTAACGCTCTCGAAGCTGGTGTTGCCAATGGTGCCGTTTTCAACGGCAGTTGCCACTTGTACGGGGCCACATGGGCATTCAAGTGTAAACTCCGTAACCGGCTCTGTTTTTGGAATTTGACCAGTTTCAATGGCCCAGCGGCCAATTGCAATTGTCGCATGCCCACACATTGTACTGTAACCTGAACCGTGAGTAAAAAGGACGCCTAGATCATAGGAAGGATCGCTAGGGATGACAGGAATAGCGCCATACATTTCGCTGTGTCCTCTTGGCTCCAGCATCATGGCTTTCCGCAAGTGGTCATGATGTTTCAACGCATCTTGGCGCTTTTCTAGAATCGTGTTGCCAATAAGCTCAGGGTATCCGCCGGTGATAATACGCACAGGTTCGCCCGCTGTATGCATATCTGTTACAGTGAGACCGTTAACCTTGTTTGTCATTGGGGGCATCCATTCTTAATCCTATAGCGAGTTTTTTTATCGTACTTGCGTAAATTATATATAGTATATTATCAACAAGATATTTGGCCGGTTGTGCTGTGTGTAAAGCATGATTGGTTAACAATAGGTCAACGAATTTAGTGCTTTAAACGTAGGTGGTTAGTATGAAGACAATTAGTGCATCTGAGCTAGGTGGTTTACTGCCATATGATAGGTTAGTGGATAAGTTAGCTGATGCTTTTCGGGATCCACCATCCGTGCCACCCCGGCATCATTATGATTTGCATAAGGATAAACCAGGTCTAGCGACCTTTCTGGTTATGCCGTCTTGGCATACTGAAAAGTTTATTGGCACGAAGTTGGTTACAGTCATGCCGGAAAATACCAAGGTAAATCTGCCGACGATCAGTGGGCTCTATGCACTGTTTGAAATTGAAACGGGGCAGCCAGTGCTGTTGATGGATGCCCCGGAATTGACTGCTAGGCGAACCACTGCCGTGTCTGCCCTCGCTGCGCGTTACTTGGCTCGTGAGGATGCAAAAACACTATTGGTGGTGGGAAGTGGAACGCTTGCTGAGCATATGGTGCCTGCGCACAGTGCCGTTCGTTCATACACGGATATCATGATTTATGGCCGCACGGATTCAAAAACTGAAGCGCTGGCTGAGAAATTGCAGGGGCAAGGGTATCCAGTGCGCGCGGTACTGGATGTTGAAGTGGCTGCGCGACAGGCTGACGTTATAGCGTGTGCAACAACCTCTTACACTCCTGTTATTAAGGGAGATTGGTTGAAAGATGGTTGTCATCTTGATCTGGTTGGGGCTTTTCGTGCGGATATGCAGGAAGTAGATGATGAAGCGGTAATCAAATCTGATTTATATGCGGACACATGGGCAGGAGTGCTGGCTGAGGGTGGAGATATCGTCATCCCGAAAGCAAAAGGACTGCTCGATGAACAGTCCTTTAAGGCAGAATTGGCGGATTTGGTGTGCGGTAAGAAGCCGGGCCGCCAAGACAAGAAAAGTATCACACTTTTCAAGTCTGTTGGGACGGCAATTTCAGATTTTGCCGCCGCTGATTTGGCATATGACGTTATCTCAAACCGGTAACTCCAGTTA
>JBFOLV010000309.1:0-3867 GCA_040830325.1 Kordiimonas sp.
GCGGGTTTACCTGCGCCACAAATGCAAAAGCAACCGCTTCCGGCACAAGGGCGAGGGCAACAGTGAGACCAGATAGTATTTCGGTCTTTGTTTGGGCGGCTGTTAACCGCGGCATGGCAAATGCTTGCGACATAATCGCTGGGTCCTCTATGGGTAATAACTGAGGGTGGTAAGCTAAGACATAAATCTGTCAATTGGGTTAACCCCACGCGCCTTCTATGACTTCTGGGCTTGTGGCGCAAGAAAAAGCTTGGGCGTATTATTTGCGAAGGGCTTTAAAGATAAGTGCTTTTGGGGCAAGGGATGATAGTCAGATGGTCGTTCTGGGTCACATGTTTTCAGGTCGCCAGAAACAAATGCCGGAAGCATTATAGTCTGCACCCATACGTTTATAGAGCGCTATGGCGTTTTCATTATCTGCATTGACTTGCCACTTTATTGGAGACCCAAGGTCTTTTGCTATAGCACTGAGTTCCTTGAGTAACTGAGTACCTATTCCTTTTCCTCTTGCATTTGGACTGACGAAAAGGTCGTCCAATTCAAATATTTCGGTACCGTTCCAAATATGGAAGCGTTTGAAGTAAGTGGCGACACCTACAATATTTCCGTTGAGAAGTGCTATCAGGATGTAAATTTGAGGCTCGGCTTTTGATGCAGCCTCGATGAAAGTAGTTTCATCAATCCGAAGATATTGTAATGAGTTTTCATGCGCAGCCAGTTTTTGCACAAGTGTAAAGCTGGCTGCGATTTCTGTTCGCCCATTTGCGGGACGTATTTCTATGCTCATTTTATGCCTTAAAGGGCCTTGAAGAAGTCATTGCCTTTATCATCAACCACAATGAAAGCCGGGAAGTTCTCTACGTCAATTTTCCAAACAGCTTCCATACCCAAGTCATCAAAGTCCAAAACTTCTACTTTGGTGATGTTGTTTTTAGCGAGAATGGCTGCAGGGCCGCCAATTGAACCAAGATAGAAGCCACCATTTTCTTCACAGGCTTTTGTTACTTCGCGCGAACGATTTCCTTTCGCAAGGCTGATCATACTACCACCAAGCTTTTGGAAGGGACCAACATAGCTATCCATACGACCTGCCGTGGTTGGTCCGAAACTCCCAGAGGCGTATCCATCAGGGGTCTTAGCTGGGCCAGCATAATAAATAATGTGGTCTTTGAAGTATGATGGCATTTCCGCACCGTCTTCGACCATCTGTTGAATGCGCGCGTGCGCCAAATCACGAGCAACAATAATGGTGCCGCTCAATGATAGCCGTGTTTTTATTGGGTACTGTGTTAGCTCACCGAGAATATTTTTCATTGGGCGGTTCAGGTCAATTTGAACAACTTCTTCCGACAATGTCTCAGTAGATACTTCAGGTAGATATTTTGCTGGATCAGTTTCCAAGGCTTCTAGGAAAATACCTTCAGGTGTAATCTTTCCTTTGGCCTGACGGTCTGCTGAGCAAGAAACGCCGATGCCGACAGGAAGGCTAGCGCCGTGGCGAGGTAAGCGAATTACCCTAACATCGTGGCAGAAATACTTACCACCGAACTGTGCGCCGATGCCCATGTTTTGAGTCATCTTGTGGATTTGTTTTTCCATCTCAGTGTCACGGAAAGCGCGACCTGTGGCATCTCCCTCAGTTGGAAGGTTATCTAAGTCGCGAGCAGATGCTTTTTTCACCGTTGCAAGGTTCTGTTCTGCGGATAGACCACCGATAACAATTGCCAAATGGTAAGGAGGGCAGGCGGAGGTACCTAGTGTTTTGATTTTTTCATCAAGGAACGCCAGCATTTTATCCTCGCGGAGTGTTGCTGGTGTTTGCTGGAAAAGAAACGTCTTGTTTGCGCTACCGCCACCTTTGGCCATGAATAGGAAGTGATATTCATTGCCTGTAGTCGAATATAAGTCGATCTGTGCCGGTGTGTTGTTTTTGGTATTTACCTCTTTGTACATTGATAGTGGCGCCATTTGGCTGTAACGCAGATTAGTTTCTGTGTAAGTGCCGATAACACCTTTTGTGAGAGGTTCCGCATCATCACCATCTGTCCAGACGTGTTGGCCTTTTTTACCAACTACAATAGCCGTGCCCGTATCCTGACAGCTTGGTAATACGCGTCCTGCAGCAATGTTTGCATTCTTGAGTAATTCACGAGCTACGAACCGGTCATTGTCACTCGCTTCATCATCTTTAAGGATATTTGCCAGTTGCTGCAAATGCCCAGGCCTCAGGAGGTGCGCAATATCTGCCATCGCTTGGCGACAAAGCAATTCAAGCCCTTCGTTTTCAACTTTGAGGACTGACTTGCCGCCTACCTCGATGGTTGAAACATAATCTGATGTTAGTTTACGATATGGTGTCTCATCTTTTCCAAGTTGAAACAGTTTCGAATATGACCAATCAGACATAAGGCCCTTCCTGACATGGCTACGCGGCAATGTTGCCGCAGGGGTGAGCTAATATTGTAGATGTCTGCTAAGTTAGCCAGACAAAATCATTTACTTTCGGCGGAAAGCATCAAGGGTAACGATATTATCGCTGCCGCCTTTTTCTTTTGTGACTGGTTGTTCTTTTTCCTCAGCACCTTTCACCGGTTCCTCGCTATTCGCCGCAGGAGCTTCATTTTCAACTGCAGGAAAGTTTTCTACCTCAGCGTCCTCTTCGGGAGCATCGGTAATATCGCCTTCGTCATGGAACTGCAGCGCAAACTGCACGCTAGGATCGACAAAACCAACGATTGCGTCAAATGGAACAACAAGATGTTCTGGCTTCTGGTTGAAAGACAGACCAATCTCAAAATAGTCGTCATGGATTTGGAGGCCCCAAAACTTGTGTTGAATGACAATTGTCATTTCATCAGGGAACCGGCTGACTAAATGTGCTGGTATATTCACGCCTTCAGCTTGCGTTTTAAATGCGACGTAAAAATGATGTTCGCCTTGTAGGCCATCTTTTTCAGTGTCGATAAGGACGCTGCGTACAACTTGCCGTAAGGCCTCTTGTACTTTTGCATCATAATCTATGTAGCTATCAGCCATTTGGTAACCTAAACCTGTTTCCCACAATCATACTCGGGTCCTTATAACCGCATGTACCTTACCAGTGAAGAGGGAAGATGATGTTTTCCGCAGAAAAAGCTACAGTGAGAATTATAGGGGATGTTTTGCTAATTTTTGAAAGTGAATATGGAAACTGTTGAAACATTAATTGTCGGTGCTGGAGTTGTTGGCTTAGCTATTGCGCAGAGTTTGGCTTCTTCAGGCCGCGAAGTAGTTGTTGTAGAAAAAAACAATATGGCAGGGCAAGGTATTAGTGCGCGAAACTCAGGTGTAATTCATGCTGGATTATATTACCCAAATAACTCACTCAAAGCTCGTTTTTGCGTTGAAGGGGCTGAGCTACTGTATCGTTATTGCAATCAGTTTGGTGTGTCTAATAAACGCATAGGAAAGTACATTGTTGCCGCAACTGATGCTGAAAGGCATGCATTGGTACAGTTGCAAGAGAACGCTAAAGCAAATGGGGTTGTTGGGCTTAGGAGTTTTACTGGCGTTGAAATGTCTAATATAGATCCAGAGCTTAAAGTCAAAGCAGCTTTGTTCTCACCTAATTCTGGTATTGTAGAAGTTTCAGAACTTATCCTTTCTCTTATAGGCCAGATGGAAAGGTGCGGTGGAGTTATCGCTTATGGAACAGAAGTTTTGGGGTTGAGGCAACAGCAGGGCAAACTTGAAGTTCTTGCTAAAGACGACGCATCATACTCATTGATCGCCAAAAATGTAATAAACTGCTCGGGGTTGGGAGCTCAAAGGTTGGCAGAAGCTACGACGGGATATAAATCAGCAAATATTCCAAAGCTCAGAATGGTA
>JBFOLV010000310.1:0-3608 GCA_040830325.1 Kordiimonas sp.
CTTGCATATAGCCCTTTAATATTCCATCTTCGATTAGAACTGTGCTCTCGGTTGGTGTGCCTTCGTCGTCTACAGATAAAGAGCCGCGCTTAGAGCCTAAAGTGCCGTCATCCACAACAGTAATACCTGGGGCAGCGACGCGCTCTCCCATTAGGCCTGCAAAAGCTGAGGTTTTCTTGCGGTTAAAGTCACCCTCCAAACCGTGACCAACTGCTTCATGGAGCAGAACACCGGGCCATCCTGGGCCCAATACGACGGTCATTTCACCAGCTGGTGCGTCAATGCTTTCAAGATTTACGCTTGCTTGGCGTACTGCCTCGTTCACTTGGGATTGCCAGTGCGCTTCGTCAAACAGGAAATCATATGACTGCCTACCGCCTGCACCTTCGTTGCCGCTTTCTTGTCTGTCACCTTCCCCCATTACGACACCAATGTTGAGGCGAACAAGAGGGCGAACATCACGCACGCGGTGGCCATCAGCGCGGATAATTTCAACTGCCTGCCAACTTCCAAGGATAGAAGCACTTACTTGCCGGATTCGAGGATCAGAAGCACGCGCATACGCGTCAATTTCTTCGAGTAGGGCAACTTTTTTCTCGAAATCGATACCGCCAAGAGGATTGTCGTCCGTATAAAGCTGTTTGTTGGTGCGGGCAGGCGCTATGCTCATTTCGCCGCCTTTACCGGTCTTAATGGCGCGCACTGTATCAGACGCCCGTTTGATTGCGGCTTCAGAAAGCTCATTTGAATGGGCGTAGCCAGTCGACTCACCGTGCACAGCGCGTAATCCAAAGCCTTGACTAGAATCAAAGCTCGCACCTTTAAGTCGGCCATCATCGAAAGTAAAAGATTCGGATTGGGTGCTTTCCAGGTAAAGTTCCCCATCTTCCATGCCGCTCAACGCGTCTGAAACAAGCGATTCTGTGCGGGTTTCATCAAGATCTGACTGAGAAAAGAAGAAGTTGAGCGAAGCATCAGATGCTGGGCTATTAGAATTAGCCATGGAAATAGTTCCTTGCGCATTAAAAGAGAATTAATCAAAACTGCGACATAGTGGCGCACGTTCGGCTGTTTATTTGATGTTAGCATGGTACGCGAGGATGGGAATGACAAGCGTCAGATTAGAAAAATATGCCATTTTGGCAAAAAAGTGACGGTAAGAACGTTCTCGGGCTTGAGCCTGAGGAAACGTCTGTTATAACGGGCGCGCATTTTTGATCGGCCAGCAGGTAATTTAGTGTATAAACTAATACCTATGTCAGACTGGTTGTATCGCCGAAGTGGTTCACTATGAACTAGGTTCGGTTGCCCGGGTAGGGGTGAAACAAAAGGAAAGCAGAACTATGAGCGTTAAAAGGCTTACCGCCGGAATTGTGGCTGCATTAACAGCTATCTTCGGTTATTCGGTTAGCGCGCTAGCGGAGGGCCGCCTTGGGGTTCCTAAGGACAAAGGCCTGTGGTTGCAGGAAGCAGCTAACGAGCAAGCGAGCAAAATTGCCGATTTCAACCTTGATCTTATGTGGATCATCACTGTCATCACGGTCTTTGTATTTATCTTGATGTTTTATGTGATGCTTAAATGCCGCGCTAAAGCGAATCCTGAACCATCAAAGGTTAGCCATAATACTTTGATCGAAGTGATCTGGACAGCTGTTCCGATCATTATTCTTGTGGTTATCGGGATTACGTCTCTACCGCTGCTTTATTATCAAGATACTGTGCCGGAAACCAAGTTTGCGATCCGAGTAACGGGTAACCAGTGGAACTGGACCTACAATTACCCTGATCATGGTGGTATTGAGTATACAGCGTCAGTAGTTCCTGACAGTGCCTTTGTTAATGCAAATGAGCGCGCGGACTATGAAAACGATCTTTCAGAGTTCCTTGGTTGGGACGCTAAACTGAATGCACGTCTTCTTGATACTGACCTTCGTGTTGTTGTTCCGATCAAAACTAAAATTAAAGTACAGCTTACTGCATCTGACGTGATCCACGCTTGGGCGCTTCCGTCACTCGGTGTGAAGCTTGACGCTGTTCCTGGTCGCTTGAACGAAACATGGTTTGAAGTTGATGAGGTTGGTACATACTACGGCCAATGTTCTGAGCTTTGCGGTAAGGATCATGCCTACATGCCGATTGCTGTAGAAGCCGTTTCACAAGAAGATTTTGACAAGTGGGTTGCCCGCGCGCAAGCAAACTATGCTGACGCTGCGACAACTGCACTTGGTCGTTAAGAGTTAGGAAGGGAAGAGCAATGGCTCACGCAGATCCTACAGGTTGGAAGAGATTGGTTTTCTCCACCAACCATAAAGACATTGGTGTAATGTACCTTTGGTTCGCATTCTTTGCTGGCATGATTGGTTTTGGCATGTCTGGCCTTATGCGGGCAGAGCTTGCTGAACCTGGTGTTCAGTTTTTGCCTGAATTTCTAGGCATTACAGAAGCTGAAGCTAGGCACATGTTTAACGTGCTGACAACGGGTCACGGCCTTATCATGGTATTCTTCATGGTGATGCCTGCACTTATTGGTGGCTTTGGTAACTATTTTGTTCCTCTTATGATTGGTGCGCCTGATATGGCGTTCCCTCGTATGAACAACGTATCATTTTGGTTGATGCCTCCAGCATTCATCCTGCTTCTGCTTTCTACTGTGGTAGAAGGTGCGCCGGGTGCCAATGGTTTTGGTGGTGGTTGGACGGCATACGCGCCGCTTTCAACATCAGGTCACCCTGGTCCTTCAATGGACTTGGCGATCTTCTCGCTTCACGTAGCGGGTGCGTCATCTATCATGGGTGCAATTAACTATATCACGACAATCTTTAATATGCGTGCTCCTGGCATGACTATTCACAAGATGCCTTTGTTTGCTTGGTCTATTTTGATCACTGCATTCCTTCTTGTATTGTCACTTCCAGTACTTGCTGGCGCGATTACAATGTTGCTGACAGACCGTAACTTCGGCACAACATTCTTTGATCCAGCTGGTGGCGGCGACCCAATTTTGTACCAGCACTTGTTCTGGTTCTTTGGTCACCCAGAAGTATACATCATGATCTTGCCGGCATTCGGCATCATCAGTCACATTGTTTCAACATTCTCACGTAAGCCAATTTTTGGTTATCTTGGAATGGCGTATGCGATGGCGGCGATTGGTTTCGTCGGCTTTATCGTGTGGGCACACCACATGTATACTGTTGGCCTTGATGTGGATACGAAAGCATACTTTGTTGCAGCAACAATGGTTATTGCGGTGCCAACAGGTGTGAAAATCTTCTCTTGGATCGCGACTATGTGGGGTGGTTCTATTACCTTCCCTGTACCAATGATGTATGCAATCGCCTTTATCCTTCTGTTTACAACAGGTGGTGTAACTGGCGTGGTTCTATCAAACGCTGGTGCTGACGTGCCGCTTCACGACACATACTATGTGGTAGCACACTTCCACTATGTACTGTCTCTTGGTGCTGTGTTTGGTATCTTTGCGGGTCTTTATTACTGGATGGGCAAAATGTCAGGCCGTGAGTACCCTGACTTCCTTGCTAAGCTTCAGTTCTGGATCACGTTTGTTGGTGTGAACCTAATCTTCTTCCCGCAGCACTTCCTTGGTC
>JBFOLV010000311.1:0-8235 GCA_040830325.1 Kordiimonas sp.
CGACCATATAAGTCACAGTTGAAGCGAGCTGGGTACTTTTGAAGGCCTTTTAATGGCATATATTGTTATTTGCACCCTAACTTCTGTATGAGGAAGTTTACATGGCTGAGATACTAACCATCATTGCCCCAGTGTTTCTGATTATGATGCTGGGGTACGGGCTTGGAAAAACAAGCCTGTTTCCTGAAGGTACCTCAGCCATTCTCATTACGTTTGTCTGGTATGTGGCCATACCGGCCCTGATGTTTCGTTCGCTCGCCCCCAAGGAGTTTCCATCATCTGATGACCTCCTTTTTGTTTTTGCCTACTATAGCGCACTCTATATCGTCTATGCGCTCGCATATTGGCTGTCGCGGATAAGCTTTAAGCTTAACTCTGCGGAAGGTGGTATTTTCGCGCTCAACACCTGCTTTGCAAACGGTGTGTTTGTTGGTGTGCCTGTTCTAGAGGGCATGTACGGCGAAGAGGGTGTGCGGCTCTTGCTCATCTTGCTCAGTTTCCACTCGATGACATTGTTACCTGTTACAACGGTTATTCTTGAGCGCGCGCTTAATAAGCCTGACACTGAAGGCAGTGTGGCTGGACGCATCATGGATAATATTCTCCACAACCCCATTCTGATTGCACTTGCGGTGGGCCTCACGTGGTCAGCATTGTCATTACCGTTTCCCGACTGGCTTGACCGTCTCGCGGCATTGCCGGGGCAGGCAGCGTCGCCTGTTGGGTTGTTTGCAGCGGGGCTTGCTCTATCAAATGTCCGCGTAGCAGGTAACTTGGCGCATGCGTCCCTTGCCATTGGCCTCAAGTTATTGCTGCTGCCGGTGTTTGTTTTTGCGGTGACCGAATATGTATTTGCTCTGCCAGCAATGTGGGTGGGGACAGCAACGATTATGGCAGCCCTGCCAGCGGGAATGATCGGTTACAGTTTTGCCAGTCAGTATGGTGTCGGCGCAAGGCGAGCAGCAACAACGGTACTACTTTCTACGGCTTTGTCGGCTATTTCACTTACGATTGTTTTGATGTTTTTTAAAGGCGAATTGCAGTTTTAGGGGGCATTAATGGATCCAACGATCTCAATGACAATTATTATCGGAAGTACGGTTGCTATAGTTGTTGGCGCTGTATTTGCGATTTGGGGTAAATCTATTTTCAAAAACCGCGATAGCGAATAAGGGAAAACCATGAAACTCTATTATTCTCCAACATCTCCATACTCACGCAAAGTACGTCTGCTCGCGGTGCATCACGGTCTTGATGTTGAAATTGTCATGACAAATCCGCTCGAGAATGACCCCGCCTTCTTTGAGGTTAACCCTCTCGCAAAGGTGCCAGCACTGGTTAAAGGCGGGTGTGCTATTTTCGATAGCCCCGTAATCGCTGAGTATCTTTTGAAAGAGGCTGGTGCTGACCGGACATCAGACGCCTACTTAAAGCAGCTTGAATTGCAGGCGCTTATCGATGGTATTACCGATGCGGCGGTTGCGACTGTGATGGAAGGACGCCGTGAAGACGCTGAACAATCAGCGATGTGGCTGGCTCGCTGGGAAAGTGCGATTGATCGCGGCCTATCGGTGTTGGAAGGCGAGATTGATGCGCTGGTTGATTGGGACTTGGCTAGCATGGCAGCTGCTTGCGCGCTGGATTACTTGTGCTTCCGTCTTCCAACTATTGCGTGGCAAGGCAAATACCCGAAATGTGCAAATTGGTATGATGCGGTAGTAAAGCGCGCGGATATGGTGGAAACAGACCCGCGCGGCTAACGGCTTAGCTGTCTTTGTTCCTTAAGAAATGCATAGGCTGCCCTACAACATCAATACGTACGATTTTGCGGGGCAGGCTTTTGGTTACATAAACCACATTCTCTGGTGTGCCGCCTTGGATGGCCACTTTATAGGTGTCAAAAGTGCCAGCTGGCGCTTCCACTGTCTCACTGCCGGTGGCTTTTAAAGTTATCATTTCAACTTTATTGGCGAGTGTGTTGAACCACGGCAAATTGGCTTCGAATGTTTCAGTAACCGGGAAAGCGGCGACCATGCCGATAACCGCCAGTCTAAGTGGCGCGCCAAACTCTTCGGCTGTGTCGATGTTATGGGTGTTGGCTTTACCACCCCTGAGCGTTTTTACGGTGCCGGTGCGTTTGTTTTTATCCCAAGAAAAGTC
Source organism: Kordiimonas sp. (assembly GCA_040830325.1). GTDB lineage: Bacteria > Pseudomonadota > Alphaproteobacteria > Sphingomonadales > Kordiimonadaceae > Kordiimonas. Next base: position 2,161 of record JBFOLV010000311.1, read on the forward strand.
AAAATCCATTTTGTCATCACCCATGGCAAAGTCTATTACAACGCTCTTGGGTAAAAGGGTTTTGGCGTCAATTACCCCTTTTGCGGTTTCCAGAATGTTGGGCTGCATTTCACTGCGATCCGCGACGACATAGGTGTCCCCCTCTTTGTGCCAGCCATAGGTCATGCCACCAGCTTCCTTGCCAGCATTAATCATGACCATGGTAAATTTTGAAAGATCCGCGCTGTTTACATCAACTTGTGAGCGCCAATCACTGGCGTTTGCAGCAAAGCCTATGGTGCATGCCGCTAGTATAAGCATCATTTTTTTCATAGTGAGCCCTTCCCTATAGTAATCCCCACTAAGACTGTAGGAGGCTGCTAACAAAATAGGAACCACGCTATTGGTTTAGGCGCCCGCAATAAAAAAGGGCCAACAAAATGGCCCTTTTTCTCGTTTCTTATTTGTTTTCAAGTTGCGTATCTCGGATCGTTTTAAACTCTGAGCCTTCGTTCCAATTTGGCCAAAGCTCGGAATCAATGACCAGACGTCCTGTATTGTAATAGAGGTTCAAGTCTTCAATGGCACCAGACAGGTCCCAGCTTGGATCATATTCGTCAGAGGGCGTGTGATAGTCGTTTGCCAAAAACTTAGCTGTTAATTTCTCAACATGCTCTCTCCCTTTGGTCTTATGGTCATAACCGGGACCAGGATAGATCATTGGCACGCCGAGTTTCGCTAGCTCAAAGTGGTCAGAACGATAGAAGTAGCCTTTTTCTGGTTCCTGATCTCCAATTAGCACACGGTTTTGCGTTGTTGCCGCTTGGGTGAGGTAACTATCAAGTTCAGAGTTACCAAGGCCAACAACAGATACATCATTAGTAGGGCCATAGTTGTTGAGGCCATCCATATTGAGGCCGCCAACTGTGTTCTCAAGTGGGAAAAGCGGATTGGCTGCATAATAAGCAGACCCAAGCAGACCTTGTTCCTCAGCTGTTACAGCAAGGAATAATACGCTTCGTTCTGGTGGTGTTGCAGTATTAGCGTAAGCTCGTGCAAGTTCAATAAGACCACCGGTTCCTGTCGCATTGTCCAGTGCGCCATTATAGATACCGTCACCGTCAATCGTTGGGTCAGTACCGATATGGTCCCAGTGGGCCATATAGACGAATATATCTTCAGGGTTTTTACTACCCTTCACGTAGCCAGCTACGTTGCGCGACGTAACATGCTTCACATTGCTTTCAACGGAAGCGGTAGCCGTCAGGTTCATTGCTACTGCCTTAAACCCTTTTTGCTCCGCTGCTTTTGATAGTGCCTTGCGGTCTAAGCCTGCGGCCTTGAATAAAGCGCTCGCTGTTTTTGTGGTAATCCAGCCTTCGACAGACGAAAGGGATGCGCCTTTGTCTTTGCGGACAATATCAAACAAGGGGCCAGTCCAGCTGGCATCAACTGTCGCCCAAGGGTATGCGGCAGGCTTTGTGTCATGAATGATAAGGGCTCCTGCTGCCCCTTGGCGGGCGGCTTCGTCAAACTTATAGTCCCAGCGGCCATAGTAGGTCATTGCATTTCCATTGAAGATGCTTTCATCCTGTGTGGCATAACCTGGGTCATTTACAAGAATAACAACGGTTTTTCCTGTTACATCAATGCCCTCATAGTCATTCCAACCACGCTCAGGTGCATTGATGCCGTAACCTACAAATACGAGTTCGCTGTCGGTAATGTTAGTGCTCGCCGCTTCACGGCGTGTCCAAAGCACCTGATCTTCACGGTAGGTAAATTCAAGTGGTTGGTTACCGCCTTTGATGGCTAGTGAGGGGGCGCCTGTAGTCTCAATAGAGACCAGTGGTACTTCCTGAACATAGCTGCCATCATTTGCTGGGCGAACGCCTGCTTCTTCAAAGGCGCCGGCAATATAATTTACTGTGAGTTCTTCGCCTTCACTGCCGGGTGCCCGGCCGCCAAAAGCGTCAGATGAGAGCGTTTTTACATGGCTCGTGAGCGCAGCTTCATTCATAGTATACGGCGTATCGCTGCCTTTTGGTGGCTCTTCACTACAAGCCGAAAGCGCAGCACAAAGAAGTGCAGGCAAAACTAGTTTGTTCATGGATGGATATCCCCTCATTAATTTTGGCCGTCACTCTGGTGAAATGCGCGGGTTAAGTCAATGAGGGTGCGATAGATTGATTGGTTTATGTGGGCAGTTGCAGGGGCAGCTTCCGAATGCGTTGCCTCAGTGCGCTCGAAACAGCATTTGCTAGAGCAGGTAATGTGGCTGGGTTAATATGTTCTCCGCAGCCGCGCGGGTATTCATTGTTTTCTATGACATAGACTTCGACCTCTGGCATTTGAGGTATGCGAAGTACTTGATAGTCATGAAAGTTGCTTTGTTGAACTTCGCCGTTTTCAATTGTTATTTCACCGTATAGTGCCATAGAGAGGCCATAAGCTATGCCTCCTTCAACTTGGGCGATAATGCCGTCAGGGTTGATTGGTTGCCCGAAATCTGCGGCACATATAACGCGGTCAATTGTTATCATATTATCGTCGGATTTAGATACTTCAACGATCTGGGCAATAAAGAAATTTGCGTATTCTTCTGGTTTATCAAAAAGTGCGATGCCTTGATAAACATTTCTATCGCGATGGTTTAACCAACCTGCTTTTTCTGCGACTAGCTGTAATGCATGCTGCGCACGGGGTTCGTGTTTTAGCATGTTTAAGCGGAATTCAAGTGCATCTTGACCTGCTGCCTCAGCTAGTTCATCGATGAAAATCTCGTTAGCAAAATTTGTACTACTATGGGCAATGCCTCGCAGTGTGCCAACAGGAATAGGCGTTTCAAGAACGTGAGCACGGGCATCGAAACCATTCACTTTATACGGAACGTGCCCAGCGCCTGCTGTTGGAAGCCATTCTTGACCTTTGGCAGCATGCCCGGCGACAAGGTGCTGCCAGTTAGAGATTTTACCACCTTCAGAGACTTCTGCTGACAACTTATGGGCTGTGGCGGGTCGGAAAATACAGGCCTTAATATCGTTCTCTCGAGACCAAATAACTTTGACGGGGCCGTCTAGTTTTTGTGCAACTTCTAGGGTATCGATTACAAAATCTAAGTCGGCTTTTCTACCAAAGCCGCCGCCTACAAAGGTGGGTGTAACGGATACGGACTTTTCCGGAATCTTGAGATGCTGGGCCGCCGCCGCTTTTACAGCGTTGCCGTCCTGCGTTGGGCCCCATAATTGACAGCTATCACTTGTCACGTGTGCGGTGAAGTTTACGGGCTCCATAGTGGCGTGCGCCAGAAGTGGTAGGTCGTAGTCGGCTGATAGCTTTTTCGTTTTCTGGTTAATGGGAGTTGGCGTGCCCTTGATTTGATTCAGCTGTACAGATGTATTTTCAAGATTTGAACGTAGTTGATCGGCTAAGCTCTTATCCGAGAGCGTTGCGTTAGGACCGGTGTCCCAATCTACTTCCAACAGTGATACAGCTTTTTCAGCATGCCAATAGTTGTCCGCAATCACTGCAATACCTGCAGAAATTTGGATGACTTCTGATACTCCGCTCGCTGCGCGTGCAGCTTGATCGTTAAGTGATTTAACCTTGGCGCCATACACTGGTGGTTTCAAAAGGGCGGCAATTTTCAGGTTTTCTTGTTTAATATCCACGCCAAAGACTGCCGCGCCACTTACTTTGTCCAGATTATCCCGGCGAGGCATAGATTTGCCGATAATATGAAAATCACTTGGGGCTTTGAGGGCAATATTTTGGGGAGTAGGTAGTTTAGCGGCGGAGTTTGCTAGTTCACCGTAGCTAGCGGAACGGTCAGTTTGTTCGTGAAGAACGCGTCCGTTACGGGTGATGCAGTCTTTCTTCTCAATTCCCCACATTTGTGCTGCTGCGGCCCGCAACATATCCCTAGCAGTGGCACCAGCTTTTCTGTGACTTTTCCACGCTGTGTAGATACTCAGGCTTGCCCATGTACCTTGAAAACCATAGCGAGCTTCATTTGCTTCCGCTTGCACAATTTCTACATTGTCCCAATCCGCATCCAGTTCGTCGGCGACTATCTGGGGCAAGCTTGTGTACACATTCTGTCCCATTTCGCTCATGACGGATGGGATGATGACTTTGTTTTCGCTCGTAATTGTCACAAAAGGAAGAAGTTCGCTGGACCCATTAAATTCTGCATAGCTTTCTTTACATGATGGTAAAGCAAGGCAAATTGTTAAACCGCCGCCAACATATGCAGTAGCTCGAAGAAAATGTCTCCTCGATATGGGAGCGTTGATTGGGTTCATGGTGTATCCCCGTCGCATAAAGAATTGTCTTTCATGAGCCTGCTACCGCAGTGGACGCATGTAAGGATGTATAATCTGATTGTTGGCAGATTTCCAATTAACCCACAAAGGTGTTTTTGAGGCCGTCTAATATGTATTGTGCTGCGAGTGCTGCGAGGATAACGCCGAGCAATCGGGTTAAAACAGCATTCACTGTTGGTCCCATCCAGTCCATTACCCGGCTCGCCATAAAGAAGACAATGAGGGTGATAAGCATAACGACACCAAGTGCTGCGACGATGGCACCTTGGGCTACGATATCATTCTCGTAGCTTGTCATCAAAAGCATGACTGTTGCGATAGAGCCGGGGCCCGCTAACAATGGCAGTGCCACCGGAAAAACGGCAATGTCTTCAAAATATTCATCAAGTTTTTCAGCAGATTCCTGCTTACGCTCAGTGCGTTTTTCAAACACCATCTCGAGTGCAATGATGAAAAGCATGATACCGCCAGCAACACGAAGGCCGTCCATCGTGATGCCAAGGGCATTGAGGAAGGGTTTACCAACGAGAGCGAAGAACAAGAGAATAAGCGTACCAATGATGGTGCCTTTGATAGCCATTTTTCGTTTATGGCTATCAGATGTGCCTTGAGTGAGTCCTGCGAACACAGGCGCAATACCAATTGGGTCAACGATCACGAAAAGCGCAATGAACGCTGCAATAAAGGCTTCTTCCACTGGTTTGCCTCCCTAATGGCGTGCAATTTCTACCTCAGTGCATATTACCCTAATACGAGAGTATTAAAGTTCAATGTCTTTTTGGCGGCAGGTCGCTGTAATGGTGCTTCTAAGCAAGCAGGCAATTGTCATAGGGCCAACGCCGCCTGGGACAGGTGTAATGGCGTGGGCGTTCTCAGACGCGCCAGCAAAGTCTACATCCCCTACAAGGCGGGTTTTGCCTTCGCCCTTTTCGGGTGCAGGGATGCGGTTGATGCCAACATCAATAACGGTCGCACCTTTTTTGATCCAGTCTCCCTTGATCATTTCCGGGCGGCCAACTGCAGCAACCACAATATCAGCTGCTGCCACTTCTTCCTTGAGGCTTTGTGTGCGGCTATGGGCGATTGTTACCGTGCAGTTCTCATCGAGAAGCAGCTGAGCAACCGGTTTGCCGACGATATTTGAGCGACCAACGACAACAGCTTTTTTGCCGCTTAGATCACCAAGTGTGTCTTTGAGCATCATGACACATCCAAGTGGTGTGCAAGGCACCATGCCTTTACCGCCGGTTGCGAGTAGACCGGAGTTAATGACATGAAATCCATCAACATCTTTTTCGGGTGAGATGGTTTCGATAACAGCCGCTTCATCCATGTGTTTAGGAAGTGGTAACTGTACAAGAATACCGTTTACCGCCGGGTCCGCATTAAGTTCTTCGACTTTGGCAACAAGGTCAGCTTGCGTCGTGTTTTCGGGCAACTCAAAGTGGAAGCTGTTCATGCCTGCTTCTTTGGTTTGTCGTGATTTGTTACGTACATAGACTTGGCTTGCGGGGTCCTCGCCAACAATAACAACTGCAAGGCCAGGTGTTATGCCGTGGTTTTGAACAAGTGTAGCAACATCTGTTTTAACATCTGTGCGTACTTTTTCTGCGAAAGCTCTACCGTCGATAATTTGGGCGGTCATGTGCTGGCACTCCTGCGGTTCGTATTAAGTCTGACTTATGGTCAAGTTTGGCCTAAGGCAGCGACACGCTCCGAGAGGATTTTCTCGAGTGCGGCGGTCTCCCCCTTGAGGAGGATTGTTTTCAGC
>JBFOLV010000312.1:0-3326 GCA_040830325.1 Kordiimonas sp.
AGTCCGCCAAGTTTATCTTCGACAAGCTTAACCAACTCTTCGTGCTTCAAGTTACCAACCGCTGAGATTACAATGTTAGATGCAACGTAATTTCGGCGAAGATATCCGAGTAAATCAGCCTGTTTGAAAGACTTAATCGTCTCTGGTTCACCTAAAATCGTACGGCCAATTGCCTGGTCACCGTATGCTGACGCCTGCAAGTGATCAAAAACAATATCATCAGGTGTATCAAGCGCTTGCCCAACTTCCTGAAGAATAACTTCTTTCTCGCGCTCTATTTCGGCTTCCGCACAAACGCTATTTTGAATAATGTCTGCAAGCACATCAACGGCAAGCGGCAAATCACCTTTTAGCACGCGTGCGTAATAGGTCGTATTGTCTCGCGTCGTGTAGGCATTCATGTGGCCGCCAACGGCCTCAATTTCAAAAACAATATCCCTGGCAGAACGGGTACTCGTACCCTTAAAAAGCATATGCTCTAGAAAATGAGTAACACCATTCAACTGTTTGGGTTCATGCCGTGCACCAGCATCTACCCAAACACCAACAGACACAGTCTCAACGCTGCGTCTGCTTTCACTGACAATCCGAAGTCCACTAGGTAGACGTGTTATTTGGGCGCTCAAGACGCGCCTCCGGCAAGGACCCGTGCCTGAAGCGCTGCTTTGTCATTCGGCAGCACCTCAAAACTTTCCTCACGGTCCATCAAGTCCGCCATATGGTCAGGCAAAGATGGTATAACACCACAAGCGCTCTCCACTGCTGCTCCAAATTTCACTGGATGCGCTGTTGAAAGAGTAACATTCGGCACAGCCCCTTTCGGTAACAAGCGGTCCGTTACATCAAGCCCGACAGCTGTATGCGGATCAGCGATATAGCCTGTTTTAACCTGATAAGCTTTCATAACCTTCTGAGTGGTTTCATCGTCTGCTCGACCTGCAATAAAGTCACGGCGTAAAGCGTCAAGGTGCTCCGCGTCTAAATCAAAACCTTTTTCTGCGCTAAACTGATCCATATAGGCTTGAACCTTATCACCGTCACGGCCCGCTAGATCAAACAAGAGGCGTTCAAAGTTACTTGAAACCTGAATATCCATACTCGGAGAAATAGTCGCTGACGCTGAACCCGATGCATAACGCCCTGTTTCTAGAGTACGCGCCAGAATATCATTGCTGTTTGTCGCGATCGCTAAAGTCTCAATCGGTAGCCCCATACCTTTTGCAATATAGCCCGCAAAAATGTCACCAAAGTTCCCTGTAGGAACGGAATAGGAAATTTTCCGATCAGGCGCGCCCAGCGCAACAGCTGACGTGAAGTAATAAACGATCTGCGCCATAACACGCGCCCAGTTAATAGAATTCACTGCAGTCAAGCCAACTGTGTCGCGGAATTCCAAATCATTGAAGCAAGCCTTTACAAGTGCCTGACAATCGTCAAACGTACCTTCAATAGCAATATTGGTTACATTGGGTTCAATGACGGTTGTCATCTGACGGCGCTGCACGTCGGACACACGCCCTTTTGGGTGCAGCATGAAGATAGAGACATTCTTACGGCCACGGCAACCTTCAATGGCGGCTGATCCCGTATCCCCAGAAGTTGCACCAAGAATAGTAAGCTTCTTGTCGCTCGTCGTCGTAAAGTGATCAAAGAAACGGCCGAGAAGCTGAAGGGCAAAATCTTTGAACGCAAGTGTGGGGCCATGGAAAAGCTCCAACAACCAGTCGTTATTGCCAAGCTGAACAAGTGGCGCGACAGCACTATGGCGGAAGGCATCACCATAAGTAGCATCAAGCATTTTCTTGAGATCAGCATCCGATACTGAACCAGCTACAAAAGGCTGTATTACTTCAAAAGCAACATCTGAATAAGGTTTACCCCGCATTCCGCGAATTTTCTCAGCATTGAACTTGGGCAGTGCCTCTGGCACATACAAACCACCGTCTCTTGCGAGACCAGTTAGTGTTACACCTTCAAAATCCAGGCTTTCAGCCTGTCCACGCGTAGAAACATACTTCACGGCAAATCTACTCAGCTTAGGGTTAAAATTGCGGCACTACTCTTAGGTGCACTTGGGCCAAGATGCAAGGCTTCATGCGGCTTTGCGGCCTCTTTTAATGCCAAAAGCAATAAAAATACCCAACAAGCTTGCCGCTAAACCATACCATGTAAGGGCATATTCCAAGTGATCATTAGGAATATCGACCCTTACCTGTCCACCAAGAGGAAGGGAGTTTGCTTCTCCAACATGGTCTGCAAACACTCGGAAATGGTAATATTCTTTCGTCCTTAAATTAAAGTGTGCTGCCATTTCATGAACGTCAGCCAGAAACCAATCACCTTTTTCAGGTTCATTGGCCAACGTCATCGTGCCGGGCGTCGCGCTTGTCAGCAATACACCCGACAAATTCGAAACCCGCTCAGGTAACTGAGGTATAGATTTTGACGCGTGTGGAATCCAACCAAAGTTCACCAAAACCGCCATCCCATGATCACGCTTTACTGGTGCATACAAAAAATAACCGGCGCCACCATTTTGGTTAATACCGAAAACCTTGATAGGCTCCCCGACGCGGTCACCGCTGAAAAACACCCGCCGATATTCAACTGGCTTTGGGTCATCGAGGTGAATAGGAAGCCGCATCGGTTCTGCTTTCAAACCTTGATCAATACGAGCTAGCAAATCAGTCTTGGGACCAATTTTGCGAGCTTGCCAAGTCCCTAGAGCCAGTAAGATAGAAAGCGCAACTAACATGCTAATGGTTAGTGCAGTTCCAGGTTTAAAAGCCTTAAACACGTCGCCCTATTCCTCCGTACGGCCCTCATGGGCATCATGATGAAACTGCAGAGCAACTAAGGTTGCCTTGAACACACGCAGCATCCAATAGGAGCCGCCAACAATAACAACCGTTAGCACGCCAATGATTGCTGCAGTGGAAAGCCCGGCTCCGGTAAGTATGAAACCGAGAATCGCACAAATCGCCCCCAGTATTAGAATCACAAACACCTGCGCACCGTCTCCGGTGTCCGCTGCGGATAAATCAAATCCGCAACCTTCACAAGTTTCACGAATTTCCAAACCATTCTGAAACAACGGACTAATGCCGCAGTTAGGGCACTTGCAGGAAAAACCTGCCTTATAAGGCGAAACCGACCGAGGCAAGCCCCGATCGGTTTCTGAATTTCTGTGATCTGTTGGAACAGTCATTAGGTGTTAACCGCCCCAAATGTAAACAGCCATAAATAGGAACAACCAAACAACATCAACAAAGTGCCAATACCAAGCTGCAGCTTCAAAACCAAAGTGGTGATCCGGCTTGAAGTGG
>JBFOLV010000313.1:0-4973 GCA_040830325.1 Kordiimonas sp.
ACTTGAATTTGCGCTTGCTGCGTCCTGTGTGCCAAATGCAGTTACGCAGGAAATCTCTGACGATTTGCATAAGTACTGGGATGACGGCCAAATTGTGGAAATACTCGGAGTGGTCTCTTTATTTGGTTATCTTAATCGCTGGAACGACAGCATGGGAACCAAGTTGGAGGAAGGCGCGAGAGAGGCAGGCAATACTGACCTTGCAGGTGAAGGCTGGGACGGTGGCAAACATGTCATAGACTAAAACTTCACTTAGTGTCAGATTAAGAGAATAACAGTCAAAGATTAGCTGAGGGGAGAAAGCTGATCTCTGATTATGGATGACAAGGGGAGTGACTAATGGATGAGATGATTAAGCAGGTAGCAAGTACCTATGTGTTTCCTGCTGTTATAGCTTTTGTGATGTTTGGGTTGGGTCTTTCCCTGAAAAAGCAAGACTTGGTCGCGGTGGCTAAGAAGCCGACGCCCTTCATTGTTGGCCTAGGCGGTCAGCTTATCTTCTTACCCTTGGTTGCTTTTGCTGCTGCAATTGTTTTGCCGGTGCCGATGGCGATTATCCTAGGCCTGATCTTGATTTCGCTCTGCCCTGGCGGCTCCACATCAAATGCGATTATTTTCTCTATTGGCGGTAACGTGGCTCTTTCTGTAGCGCTGACTATTGCATCCAGTTTGATTACGCTGTTTTCGATCCCGCTTTTGTTAGCTTTTGCAGTTGATTACTTTAGTGTGGAGGCTGGAGCGATCGCTGTGCCAGCTGCTAAGATATTCAAAAGCTTACTATTAATGACGGCAATACCTGTAGCTCTCGGTATGATAGTGGGTGTGAAAATGCCGCAGTTTGCTGAGAAGGCTATTCCTCCCCTCAAGAAACTTAGCCTTATACTGATTTTAATGATTATCGCGCTTAGCGTTTATAACGCTAGAGAATTCATCACAGAAGAGATTGGCACCATTATATTATCTGCGGGGTCTTTATCGCTAGCTGTAGTTCTTGGCGGATATTTCTTGTCTCGTTTGTTCGTGGCTGATTTGGGCAACCGTTTAACGATTGCAGTTGAAATAGGTGTGCAGAATACACCGATTGCCATTTTTCTCGGTAGTTCGGTTTTGAATATGCCGGAGCTAAGTATTGTTGCGATTGCATACGGTGTGTTTAATTACGGTTTGATTGCTGTTTTGATTAAAGCTTCTGGCCGCAACAACAGTGGAGCTGCGGTGCAGCAAGCCTAATCAGCATGATGCGGAGTATGATGGCGCTGCATACTTGCGGCGTCATTTTTTATGGTGCACCAATAGGCAGGTTGTCATTCATTTGTCTTTTTCTCCTGAAAACATATGTCATTCATTAAAATGCTTCAGGTGGCTAATTCAGGGATGCGAATATGGGACTATTGAAAAAAGGCTGGTTTTGGGTTGCGCTGCCGCTTTCGGTAATTGCTGTAACTTTGATGGTGTCTGACACTGCACGCCGCTTCGGTATTTACGGCCCGACCATGGTTGCTGCAGCGGGTGCTAAGTTGGCTTGTTCAGGTGTCTATGTTAGTGGGCGTGCACCAGATCATGTTATCGAGCATGACCTAGCCAATTTTTATGGTCCTTTCTTCGGGTATGCTGATTATGAATTTGATACTGAAAATCGTACTGCAACCGCCACCGTTCTCGGGTTGATTAGTCGTTCGGCGCTATACCGTCCGGGGTTGGGGTGCACCTTAATGGTAGATGTGACAGTAGATGAGCTAATGGCACAGGCACAGGCAATAAATGAACCCGCGAAGCTACAGCGCCCTGAATTGTGGCCTGCAGGCGATATGGTTGATCTCGGGGTAGGGCGTGAGAGTATTGATTTTGCTGCTTTGAATAAGGCCGTTGATGGTGCGTTTGACACAGATGAGGCAGGTCTAGATGTTGACACACGCGCGGTCATTGTTGTGCATGACGGTAAAATAATCGCTGAGCGCTATGCTGATGGGTACACTGAGCAAACAAGGTTTCTGGGTTGGTCGGCGAGTAAAGCGGTTACAAGTGCTCTGATCGGTACAATGGTTATGGATGGGAAGCTTAGTGTAAACCGGTCCGCACCAATCGTTGAATGGGAAGACACCAGCGATCCACGCAGTGATATTAGTTTACACCATCTTCTTACCATGACGAGTGGCCTTGAGTTTTCAGAACCGTATATTCCGGACAATGACAGCACTGACATGCTGTTTAAGTTGCCTCGCATGGGGGATTTTGTAGCAAGCAAGCCTCTTGTCTATGAACCTGGCACACATTGGTACTATTCTTCTGGAACAACAAATCTGTTGTCGCGTATCTATTTTGAACAAGCTGGTGGTACGATAGAGAGTAACTATGAAACGGCTCAGCAGCGTTTCTTTGAACCTCTGGGTATGACCAGCGCGGTGTTTGAAACAGATGTTTCAGGTGCTTTTGTTGGTAGTTCATATTTTTATGCAACTGCCCGTGATTGGGCTCGTTTTGGTTTGCTGTATCTGAATGATGGCATGGTGGGTGATAAGCAGGTGCTTACAAAGGAATGGGTGGACTATTCCAGGGCCCCAATAGCGCAGGCTAAGCAAGGGCAGTATGGTGCTCAGTTCTGGCTCAATGCAGGGGAGCCGGATAATCCAGCAGATAACCGCTATCCAGACTTGCCTCGGGATTATTACATGGCAAGTGGGTACAATGATCAGCATATCGGCATTATCCCGTCAAAAAATGCCGTTGTTGTCCGGTTTGGCTGGACTGTAGGGGAAGCGAAGTTTGATCTAAATGGTCACTATGCTCGTATTCTAGCGGCCTTGCCTGATGCAAAGCCGCCAGAGGTTCCTGCATACCCCTGATTAATTGAGAGGTACCTCGACATAAACCATGCTTCGGTCTCCACGTTGAATTTTATTTGCATATGCGGGGCGCGTGGTAAGAAGCTGTTTGGCTTCCGGGGTGTCGGGTAAAGAGCTTTCTTCTATCAATATTATAGAAAAATTTTCACCCGCAGAGGCTGTTAGTAGAACAGGAAAGATGTCATCCTGAGCGCCGCCAACTAGTACTTGGATTGGATTGCCGCCTTTCCAAGAAGAGCCAAGCACATCAACATTTTTGATATTTAGGGACTTTAAAGGATTAGTCTCGTTTATCTGCATAAATAACGCAGTGCCTGCTCGACCCGTTTTGATGTTAAATTTGATGGTACGCATACCGTCCGCCTCTTGGTCTGAAATAATGTCTAAAGTAGGGGCGGGTAGTCGTTGGCTTGGCACAGTCATGCGCGGCCGCATGTCATTTTGTCTACGCGTAAATGGAAATGCTTGCGCCTCCTCAGTAAAGCCCATAATCGGAAAATACTTCGATGTTTCACCTCTCGGTGTCAAATAATGCTCAAGCGTGAAATAAGCCTCTTCGCTTCGTGCATCTTCCACATAAAGGATATTTAGCGGATCAGGCTCATCCTCGCTGAATGTCTGTATTTGCATGGCAAATGCGGTAATGATTGCGGTCGTAGCTGATAGGGTTAGCGTGTGTTGCCTGAAGTTTTTTTGCCTTACTTGGTAAACGGAGTGAGCAATAGGTAGTAACGTGAGTGTTGCTATTGACAATGTTGCTGCTTTTGCAGCGCTCATGTCAAAATTCAGCACTAAATCTAGCAAATGAAAATGATAAAAACTGATATAGGCTGCTACGAAGAAACCTGCATAAAGGCTGTAAAAATATTCAAGTGGCTGATACCTCTTTTGGGCCTTGTAGTAGTCGATGCTTAGGCCCAAAAAGAAGGCAAAGAGTGGTGCTAGAGCGATGTAGCTTGCCCCAGAAATTGTGAGCGAAGTAGCCAGAGATATAGCCGCGACAATAGTCCAAATGGATAAGGTCAAGCTATGTAGGCTCACCTTCCTAAGGAAGATGCGTGCTGTGACAAGAACACCTATTAAACAGGCTAGTAGAATTGCTGTTTTACCCGGCCAGGGGTTTGGGTGATATATTGGATGTAAATCCTGCCAAAACCCGAGAGGGAATGCCAGCAATGCTGGTAGGCCGATCGACGCTATCAAAGCGGTAATAATTCCGCCAACCGACCAAACAGCTTGCAGAGGTGTGATTGCCTTCCCTCGAAAGCCGCCAATAAAAAGACCTATCAGTACAAGCAAGCCTATTGCTGATAGGGGGATGTTGAGGAATGAAGGCCATTTAACTAGTAGAATGCTGTAGAAATCGAAATAGGTGGCGCTTCCTTCTCTTCCTGCAATGTCCGTTAAATCCATATTGCCGAGTGTGTGTAACAAATTTAAGGCATTCTCACCGTGCTGTTGCAGGGTGCTTTTGTCCATGTGAGTTAAATCATCAAGGACAGAATGATACCTGATGGCAGAGCCTGTGGAGGCAAAGTTTAGTCCAGGAATATCTCGCTCTTTAAATACGGTGTAGTCCGTATCATTTGGCATGCGTTTGTACACTTCATAGGTGAGGGAGTTGGCAACTGGCCGCTTCACTGAAGTTTTGAATATATCCAGAAGTTTGTTGTTTCTTGTTCCTGTTTCAAACATGGTGCTTTGGCCAGATGTGCCACGTGATTCAATGTTTATGAGCAAGTCTACTGATGCTGCAAGTGGATGGTTAGATGCGAATGCCTCTGCGCCTAATAAGCCAATTTCTTCAGCATCCGTGAATAGAATGATCAAATTATTCTTCATAGGGGTTGAAGATTGCAGCGCTCTAGCAATTTCAAGGGAAGCGGCAACGCCGAAGCCATCATCAGTTGCTGCCGCGCTGGCGGGCACACTGTCATAGTGCGACATGAGCATGATTGTGGAGTTACCCACGGTGCCTTTTTTTACGGCAATGATATTCTCAATATTACTGCAGGCAGCCCATTTTTGCTGGCAGGCAAAGTCTTTCTGTAGGCTCACATCAAAACCACGTGCTTGCATCTTTCCAACAATGCGGTCTCTAATTATTTTATTAGCCTCACTACCAGATGG
>JBFOLV010000314.1:0-7302 GCA_040830325.1 Kordiimonas sp.
AACGAAAGCTTTCAAAAAGCCCGGCGGCAAACGCCCTGAAGGTGGTGGAAACCAACCTCTTCGTCGTCGAGGCTAAGACAAGCCTAAAGATCTAATCAATTGGGGCACCTTCTGGTGCCCTTTTTTTGTTTGACCATACATCAAGACATCGCGCTAATCGGCGATGAATTTGTAGTAACGCTCTCTTAAAACAGGCTCATACACGGCCAACCTTGCCTGATACCCCACTCGGTAAAAGAAGGGCGCTAGGGTTTCAACCCAAACAACTTCATCATCGGGGAGCCGTACCTGAATTCGTCTTAGTCCTAAGGTATTAGGGACATCCTCAAGCGCCAATATCTCAACTTTAACAATCATTATTGGCTGAGACGACTTTTCAAAATACCAAGCCAACCCAGCTAAAAGCATAAAAGTCGCTGTAGCAATTTTCAATCTCAAGACAATTCACCTAGTTCAGCCAAGGCCCACACGGCAGCTTCGCGCACGTCATCATGTGGATCAGTTGTCAACGCTTTAGCTATTGGTACCAAAGATTTATCCTGTGAATTTCCTATTGCTATCAAAACATTACGAACGAATTTGTCACGCCCAATGCGCTTTATAGGGCTGCCAGAGAACACTTGTCTAAACGTTGGATCATCTAACTGCGCAAGTTCTTTCAAGGGCGGAGCACCCAGTTCAACCCTTGCATGAAAAGCAGCCTCAGAAGAAACTTGAGCAAACTTATTCCAGGGGCACGCGGCTAAACAATCATCACAGCCATATATGCGGTTCCCCATGGCTTTCCTGAATTCCATAGGGATAGGGCCTTTATGCTCGATGGTAAGATAAGAGATACAGCGCCCCGCATCTATTTCATAGGGCGCGGGAAATGCATCGGTTGGACAAGCATCCAGACACGCACTGCAACTACCACATTGGTCGCGGTGTGGGTCATCTGGCTCCAACTCCATGTCAGTATAGATCGCCCCCAAGAACACCCAACTGCCAAACTCAGGTGAAACCATATTTGTATGCTTACCCTGCCAGCCCAATCCAGCTGCCATCGCCAGGGGTTTCTCCGGCACGGGGGCCGTATCCACAAACACTTTTAGATCGCAGTTAAATTCAGGCACCATCCACCGAGCAAGGGCTTTTAGGCGTTTTTTGATAATGTCATGATAATCTTTACCGCGCGCATAAACAGATATATTCCCCACGTCATTTTTGTCCAAAAGTATACGAGGGTCATCTTTCGGTCCATAATTGACCGATAACATGATAACTGATCTGGCTTCAGGCCAAAGATTTTGGGGCCGTTCCCGGTGGTGCATGCGTTCAGCAAGCCACTCCATGGAAGCATGGCGCTCAAGCTTAATGAATCTTCTAAAGCCTTCAACCACCTGCTCAGACGTTGTGGCGGCCGTGATACCAAACTGATCAAAGCCCAATTCTCGCGCTTTGGCCTCTAACCTATCACGGATGCTAACATCCGCAGACACCTAAAAATCCAGTTCTGAATAATGCTTAGATGGTGCAAGCCCACTGATTTTGTCGGACAACAACGACCTAACAGACCGACGAGACTTAACTCTAACATACCAGTCTTTCACATGAGGCCAATCCTGCCAGTGGATATTGCCAAAGTAATCAGCCACGGAGATATGGGCAGCAGCAGCAGCATCCGCCATAGTGAACTGAGATCCTGCTAAATAATGCCGACGCTCCACCAAGTATGAAATATACTTCAAATGGATTTTCATATTGTGCGCCGCACACCTTATTGCCTCAGAGTCTGGCTCACCCATACCAAAAAAGCGTTTATAGAGCTTCTCAGTCACAAGATGACGCGTTACTTCACTACCAAGTTTGGTATGAAACCACCCTACTAGTCGGCGAATCTCATATCGCTCGTCCACATCGCCAGTAAGCAATGGGGGTTCTGGAATAACGTCTTCAAGATATTCTGCAATCGCCATAACGCCCGAATAGGCCTTCCCGTCATCCATCACGAGAACTGGTACTTCTCCCGCAGGATTAAGCGCCAAAAAAGCAGGCCGCCTTTCCCACTCTTTCTCAATCCGCAAGTCAAAGCCAACACGCTTTTCAGCGAGAAGTACGCGAACAAATCTTGCAGCTGGGCTTAACCAGTGATGATAAAGAACAGGCATAGGGTCTTTCAGTCAAAAAGGTCTTCTTGCCTTGGTGTATTGTCACAAACAAGACAAACCCCTCATAACCTAGTTATGAGGGACTGCCAACTTTGAAAATACGCTTAGTTCTGTTTATGCTGAAATAGCTTCCTCTTCAGACGCATCACTTATTGGATGAGACAAACGCTCAATCATTTCTTTCGGCACCACCTGCCAGAATTGATCCTTCTTACTTTCCCAATTAGAGAGAATCGTTGCACCCCAACGAGAGTGCGTTTCTCTCACATGATCTTCGATATGAGCTTTCAGCTCAGCCTCCCAGTGAGCGCTCGACAAGCGGTTCAAAAGAACAGTGTCATCATTGACATACTCTTCAAACATGCCGCTCTCATCTAGAACAAAGGCCATGCCTCCTGTCATTCCGGCACCGAAATTATCTCCAGCATCACCCAAGATCACAGCTGTACCACCGGTCATATATTCGCAGCCATTGGCGCCGCAACCTTCTACAACAACAGTCGCACCAGAGTTACGAACAGCAAAGCGCTCACCCGCCTGCCCAGCCGCATAAAGCTGACCCGAGGTAGCGCCGTAAAGCACCGTATTACCGATAATCGTGTTATCTTTTGAGTTGAACGAAGCTCGGTTGGATGGCCGCACAACAATAGTACCGCCAGACAAGCCCTTGCCGACATAGTCGTTGGCATCCCCAGACACCTCAAGCTTCAATCCCTGAACCGCGAACGCGCCAAGTGACTGGCCTGCTGACCCTCTCAGTCGCACTGTTACATGGTCAGGGTTCAAGCCTCCCATTCCAAAGACCTGCGTAATTTCACTTGAGAACCTCGTTCCGATAGCACGCAGTGTATTCTGCACACTATAGGTTAGCTGCATTTTCTCACCTTTTTCGAAAACAGCCTTCGCATCCTCTATCATTTGCGCATCAAGCGTATCTGGAACTGGGTTTCGACCCTCTACCGTGCAAATAGCTGTGCTATGATGTCCTCCAACCTGAACGAGAAGCGGATTGAGATCCAGATCATCGAGATGGTCAGCACCGCGGCTCACTTGATGCAACAGATCAGTTCGGCCAATTACCTGATCTAGGCGTTCAAATCCGAGTTCTGCCAAAATCTCGCGCGTTTCCTCTGCAATAAAACTAAAGAGATTCACAACCTTATCCGCAGAGCCATCAAATTTAGCACGCAGAGCCTCATCTTGCGTACAGATACCAACCGGGCATGTGTTCGAGTGACACTGACGGACCATGATACAGCCCATCGCCACCAGCGATGCGGTGCCAACACCAAATTCTTCAGCGCCAAGCATTGCGCCAATCACCACGTCTCGGCCTGTTTTAATACCGCCATCGGTGCGAAGTTTCACACGGTGACGCAAACCGTTAAGCGTGAGAACCTGATTCACTTCAGCAAGGCCAATTTCCCATGGCGTTCCTGCATACTTGATACTTGTTTGAGGGCTCGCCCCCGTACCACCGCTGTGGCCAGAAACCAAAATCACGTCAGCATGTGCCTTCGCAACACCCGCTGCGATCGTACCAATACCAGCAGACGATACTAACTTCACACACACCTGTGCACGAGGGTTTATCTGCTTCAAGTCGTAAATCAACTGTGCCAAGTCCTCAATCGAATAGATATCATGATGAGGCGGCGGAGAAATGAGCGTAACACCAGGCGTAGAATGCCGAAGTTTCGCGATCATTTCCGTTACCTTAAAGCCAGGCAACTGGCCGCCTTCACCAGGCTTGGCACCCTGCGCCACCTTAATTTCAAGCTCGTCACACGCATTGAGATATTCTGCAGTCACACCAAAGCGGCCAGACGCAATCTGCTTGATAGGACTGTTAGCATTGTCACCATTTTCATAGGGCGTATAACGACGCTTGTCTTCACCGCCCTCGCCAGAAACTGACTTGGCACCAATACGGTTCATTGCAATTGCAAGTGTTTCATGCGCCTCTTTCGACAATGCACCGAGAGACATGCCCGGTGTGATGAAACGTTTACGCAACTGCGTGATTGATTCTACCTGCTCAAGCGGCAAACTCTCTTCCGGGCGACGAAAATCAAGCAAATCCCGCAAGTTAACCGGCGGCATGTTTGCAAGACCACGAGAGTAGGTTAGATACTTCGCGTAGCTATCTGAATTTACTGCGCTTTGCAGAATATGAATAAGCTGACCATCATGAGAGTGGACTTCCTCATTCCTGCGATAACGATACAACCCACCTATTGGGAGTGTATTCACACCTTCCTTGAAAGCCTTACTATGTTGCTCAAGCACCTTTTGCTGGATGCCTGCTAGACCAATCCCTGAAATTTTTGTCGGCATGCCAGGAAAAAACTCTGCGACCATTGCACGAGAGAGCCCAAGTGCCTCAAAATTATTCCCCCCACGATAACTTGAGATGATGGAGATACCCATCTTAGACATAATTTTGAGCAGACCTTGATCAATTGCTTCAGTTGCCCGAATAACGCATGTGGTTAGGTCAAAGTCTCCAAATAGCCCCTTAGCCTGCCTATCCGCCATGGCATCCTGCGCAAGGTATGCGTTCACGGTAGTGGCACCAGCACCAATCAATACAGCAAAATAGTGCGGGTCCAAACACTCAGACGCCCTCACATTCAGGCTTGTAAATGTACGCAGTCCCTCATTGACCAAGTGCGTATGCAGTCCCGCAGTCGCCAAAATCATAGGAACTGGTGCACGGTTAACATCGATCTTCTCATCAGTGAGGAAAATATGGCCGCGCCCTTCACGTACCGCATCTTCCGCTTCACGGCGAATACGATCAAGTGCATCCCGAAGAGCACGCTGGCCCCCATTTGCATCAAATGTACAATCAATCACCTCAGCTTCATCACCAAAATGACTGATAAGTGTGGTCCACTCACGGTTCGAAATAACAGGGCTATCGATAACAAGAGCACCAGCCTGTGTATGACCTTCATCAAGCACATTTGCAAAGTTACCAAAGCGCGTCTTCAAACTCATCACACGCTGCTCACGCAGACTGTCAATCGGCGGGTTCGTTACCTGGCTAAAATTCTGGCGGAAATAATGCGATAGGTTCCGATACTGTGACGACAATACAGCGAGCGGCGTATCATCACCCATTGAGCCAATTGCTTCTTTTCCAGTCATAACCTGCGGCTGGAGAATAAGCTCAAGATCTTCATGACTAAGACCAGCCACTATCTGGCGGCGGCGCAGATCTTCACCCTTGTATGCAGCTTGTTCTTCACCGCGGTACCCCGGCAGTTCACTGATAGAACGGATATCATCAATCCACTCTTCATAGGGCTGTGACGCCGCAAGATGATCTTTGATGTCGCGGTCATGATAGAACCGGCCTTCCTGAAGGTCGAGCGCCACCATTTGGCCCGGACCAAGACGCCCTTTTTCATGCACATCTTCTTCGTCTACAACAACCATGCCGGTTTCTGAACCAACAATGAGCAGGCCATCCTTGGTAACAGTAAAGCGCATCGGACGTAGGCCATTCCTGTCAAGACCAGCCACAATCCAGCGACCATCAGTTGCTGCGAGTGCCGCCGGGCCATCCCACGGTTCCATCACGCTATTTGTGTAGGCATACATATCTCGGTGCGCTTTGGGCATGCTAAGTTTGTTGGACCATGCTTCCGGCACCAACATTGTTTTTGCCATTGGCGCATTCCGGCCGGCACGCACCATAACTTCAAACACTGCGTCAAGCGCCGCACTGTCAGAAGCACCTTTCGGAACAACAGGTTTGATGTCCTCGGAATTATCACCAAATGCGATAGACGCCATGCGAATCTGATGGCTTTTCATCCAGTTTACGTTACCCCGAATGGTGTTAATCTCACCATTATGCGCAAGCATACGGAAAGGTTGTGCAAGCCACCACTGCGGGAAAGTATTAGTAGAATACCGCTGGTGATAAATCGCATAGCTTGAGACATATTTTTCATCGAGCAAATCTGGGTAAAAGGTTGAAAGTTGTTCCGCCAGAAATAGTCCTTTGTAGATGACAGAACGACTAGACAGCGAACACATGTAGAAGTCACCAACCTGGCTCGCGATCACATTGCGCTCAATCCTTCGGCGAATGAGGTAAAGCTCACGCTCAAAAGTCTCATCATCGACCCCCTTGGAATTGGCAATCATCACCTGTTCAATTTCAGGACGGGTCGCTTCAGCTTTTTCACCGATAACCGAGATGTCGACCGGCACTTGACGCCAGCCATAAATGGTATAGCCAAAATTCAGGATTTCAGTTTCAACGATCGTGCGACATGTTTCCTGAGCTGATAGATCCACACGCGGCAAGAAGGCCATACCAACAGCCAAACGGCCTTCATCAGGCACATGGCCGGTTGCACGCACATGCTCTTTGAAAAACTCTTGCGGTATTTCCAGCAAAATACCAGCACCATCACCCGTTTTACCGTCTGCGTCCACCGCACCTCGGTGCCAAATAGCCTTAAGGGCTTCAACGCCGCGCAACACAACCTCACGGGTCGGCTGGCCATCCATCGAAGCGACAAGGCCAACACCACATGATGAATGCTCATCAGTAGGATCATAGAGGCCAGTTGGGCCAGGTACAAATTCGTTATAACTATTCATGATTGGCCCCACTTATGCTGCTTTAGTCTGTTTTTCTTGGAGGTGCTTTTTGATGCATTCTGCTGCATCGCGCCCATCGCGAATTGCCCACACCACCAGAGAGGCACCGCGCACAATGTCACCTGCAGCAAATACACCGTCCAAATTTGTCATCATTGTTGAATGATCCACCGTTACCGTACCCCAGCGTGTCACGCGAAGTTCAGGCGCATCAAAGAGCGCAGGTAAGTCTTCTGGCTCAAAGCCTAGTGCTAGAACTGCTAAATCACAGTCCAAATTAAAAGCACTATCAGGTACGGGCTCTGGCGCTTGACGACCTGTCGCATCCGCTGCACCAAGACGCATTCTATATGCACGCACAGCTTCTACGTTCTCGTCACCGAGAAAGGCCTCTGGCCCCGAGAGCCACTCAAACTCCACACCTTCTTCTTCAGCGTTTTGTACTTCTCTGACAGAACCCGGCATGTTGGCTCGGTCACGGCGGTATACCCATTTTACTGACTTAGCGCCCTGACGGACAGCGGTCCGG
>JBFOLV010000315.1:0-3121 GCA_040830325.1 Kordiimonas sp.
CCAGAGCAGGTAAGGCGAGGCACTGATGAAGTGAACCGCATTTATGACCTTACGCACAATATCAAAGGTATGGGGGCGAGTTTCGACTTTAACCTGATGACGGATGTAGGCCTATCTCTTTGTGGACACTTGAAGGGCATGGATGAAGATACGCTAGTTAGTCAGCGTGTTCTGTCATCTCACATTCGTACCTTCGAGGTAATCTTGCAGCACAAAATTCAAGGTGATGGTGGGGACCAAGGTGTCGCGCTGATGCACAGGCTGGAAGCAATTATTGCTGAAGGGAAGTAAACGCTGTGCAGGTTTCAGTTTGTTTGACTAGGCTCAGACTTTTCAAAATGATTGAAATAAAACAGTGACTGCCACTGAACAAATTACCATTGGCGCGAGCCGGCTACTTGTTGATATGGGCTTTGCACCGCTTACCGAGTTGTCTCTCACAAATAATCGCCGTGTGGATATTGTTGGTCTTAGCAAATCGGGACGGCTGGTTATTGTTGAAGTTAAGTCAGGCTTGGCCGATTTCCGAACTGACCAAAAGTGGCACGAATATCTGCCTTACTGTGAGGAATTCTATTTCGCAGTGGATGAAAATTTCCCGCTTGAGGTATTTGATGAAGACACAAGCTTACCAGATGAGACAGGTATTATTATTGCCGACAAGTTTGGCGGAGAAGTTATTCGTACCCCTTTAAAGCGTAAGGTAAATGCGAAGCGCGCCAAAACCTTGATAGAGAAAATGGCGCGAACAGGAGCGTTGAGGTTGTTTCAGCCTGTTAATTACAAAGGGACTTTGTAATTAACCTTCTGGTTTTTCCATGTAATGCTTCCAGCGCTCTCGGCCATCTTTGTTTTCTAGAATATTTTGAAGAGCAGCAACGACACGGCGTTCGAACTGAGTACCTGATTCTTTATGCAGAATATCTGCTGCTTTGTCGAAGCCCAGACCTTCTCTATGCGCCCGTGCTGATACGATACCCACGAATGCGTTAGCAACGGCCAGAATTCGGGCACCTGGCTCAATGTTGTCTTCCTTAAGACCGTTAGGTTCGCCGCTGCCGTCCCAATATTCTCGCATTTGGCCAAGTGTTTTAGAAACAGGCCCTTTGAATTCAACGCCGTCAATAAGTGCGGCACCTTTGTGCATGCTGTCACGTACCAGTGCGAGCTCTTCATCAGTGAGAGGGGTCTGTTTTGTAAGAATGTCGGTTGGTACAAAGATCTTACCGATGTTTACGAGACGGCCCGCGATGCCCACGCTTTCCATGGCATCTTCATCCCATCCCATTTCTTCAGCGATAGAGAGGGCTACATCAGCAACACGACTTGAATGGTGTTTACTCCAGGGATCGCGCGCATCGATAATTTCGGTCAGGGTACCAATTAGTTGCTTGTAGAGTGTTTCTGAGCGTCCTTGGGCCGCTACAAGGTCAGATATGTCCTGCATCACCATTAGAACGCTAGCGGAACTGTCGCCACCCGCTTTTAGAGGCAACATGTCTGTTTTATAAAGTCTTTCTGTTTGTTCGCCGTGACGTATTTTCATGCTATTGGCGTTGCCAGCCGCTGCATTTTCAGCGGCATTTCTGATACGTTCGGCTACAGCACCGGTAAATGCAGTGTCTAGGCGGCGATTGGTCAATTCACTCACAGGGATGCCTGTTAGGTCTGCCATTTTGCTGTTGGTAAACCGTACGGTCATGTCAGCATCCAGCGCAGCAACGGCAGAAGGTTGACCGTCACTAACGGACTGTAAGAATTCGCTCAGGGCTTCATTCTGGCGGGATAGAGCTTCTTGTTCTTTATAAGAGCTTTCTAGTCGTTTGGAGACGCCGTGCCGCCACACTAAAATAAGCGCGGCTAAAATAAAGAGTGCAGCGAGAGAGAGGGTAATGATTAGGCTGTTGCGCCTTGCTGAAATAGCGGCGGTGGCTTCTTGTGCCTCAACGGACCTAACCAAAATCCATGGCACAGGCGCAGACAGTTCTTTGCCGGTTACTAGTACATTTGTACCTGCATAATTTGCATGAATGCCAAAACCGCCGGGTTGGCGCGCAGCAAAGGCAGCGGCTGGATCTTCATTGGCAGCACCTACACGGCCGCCTTCTGCAAGCGGGGTGAGCGCTGTAACAATGTTACCGTCACCGGGCAGGACCACATAAGTTTCCGATGTCTCGTTTTGGTCGCCAGGTTGCTTGAGGGTTTGTAAAAAGTCACTATCAAGTGGACGGGCACCAATAACCCATATGGCACCACTCGCGTCCAGAGTTGGGCTAACAAGTGCTCCAAACAACACAAGAGGTGTTTTATCACCGAGGGCAGGCCCAACCTTGATAAATGAAGAGCCGGTTTCAAAGTCCAGTTCTTCAGGTCTTAGCATTGGCATGCCTGTTGTCATAACGAGCGACGTGCCATCGCCTGTCACAACGGAAAGTCCTGCGCGGCGTGGGCGTTTTATGTTTGCAGCAACAGTGTCGATTGCGCGTTGTTCGTGAAAACCAGACCTTTCAGCCTCTGCAGATAGGAGTGAAAAAACATAACCCCTTTGGCCTTCAACGGAGTCGCTACCTGCGTCAGCAAGTGCTTGGCCCGCATATAACTGAATGGACGCATCGGTTGCCAGTTCTTCAACGGTATTCAAGTGTCTGTTCAGCCAAGCCGATGCAGCCTCTGCGCGGCTATCTGCTATCAGGTTGAGACGGCTTTCCCATCCGGCCATTTCTTGTTGGGCTTGCTGTTCAGCAAATCGAGTAATTAAAAATAGACCACCCAGTAAGACGGCTAGAATTACACCGATATAAACCAGAATGGATTTATTTGAATTCGTTGCTGGTTGCATTGCGCCGTCCCCTGTATCTATGCAAGCTGATTACTTAACATCGAATTTTCATTTCAACATAGCATTAAATCTTTATCATTTATAAGTGATTAACTGGAACAATGCTTGGCCTATTATCGTCAGATGAGTATGTTGGCGGCAGACTATATTTTGCTCGATTTAAATCGTATTGGGGATCCATGTTTCGCATGAAGTGTTTCTTGTTGAGTGTCTTGCTTACCGCGAGTGTTGCGTTTGGTCCTGTACAGGCTCAGCCCAAGGCAGGTCTTTTTGGCAGTATGG
>JBFOLV010000316.1:0-4343 GCA_040830325.1 Kordiimonas sp.
CTAAGCCCAAAAATGTAGAGCACTTACTTTGTTAGGAAGTGAAAACATCTGGTCAATATTTGCAAAAACTATCACGGAATATCAATGAATTTGTGTGTTTGTAGGCTGAGGCGCCATTTAGGATGTGCTTTGCAATAATCTACAGCAGCTACAGTATTTTCTACTTGGGTCGGGCTATCCATTGGCTGTAGGAAAAAGTTGTCAAACTCCAGATCTTCGAACTGTTCCGGTTCTCCACCATTTTGTGGATACACTAATTTCAGTTCTTGTCCCTGTGTTACAGCTAGTTTGGAACCAATTTTGGGACTGATGCAAAGCCAATCTATACCTTCAGGTGGCTTGATGGTGCCGTTGCTTTCCACTGCGATCTCAAAGCCTGCGCTATGAAACGCCATTACAAGGGCCTTATTTAGTTGAAGTAAGGGCTCTCCACCTGTGCAAACTACTAATGGCTTCCCACTTTCATCACCTGTCCAGTGGCCCTTAACAGCATGCGCAAGTTCTTCTGCGGTTTTAAACTTTCCGCCACCGGGGCCATCCGTCCCTACAAAGTCTGTATCGCAAAATTGACATACGGCGTTACTGCGGTCTTGTTCCCGACCTGTCCAAAGGTTACAGCCTGAGAAACGGCAAAAGACTGCGGGCCTACCTGCCTGGCCCCCCTCACCCTGCAGGGTGTAAAACATCTCTTTGACTGTATAAACCATGTGTTAGTCCTGATACCGTGTTGGATCGCTTAGCCCTGCTTCTCGGAAACCCTTTTGTCTCAATAAGCAGCTATCGCAGTGTCCACATGCCGCACCAGTAGAATCAGGATCATAGCAACTAATTGTCATCGCGTAATCAACACCGAGCCGAGTACCTTCGGCTGCGATTTCGGCCTTTGTTAAGTCAATAAGAGGCGTGCGGATGCGGATGCGCTCTTCTTCGGTTACTCCAACCTTCGTGCCTAGATTAGCTGTTTCTTCGTATGATTTTATGAATTCAGCGCGGCAATCAGGGTAACCGCTATAGTCGAGTGCGTTAACACCAATGAATATGTCTTTTGCACCTACGGTTTCAGCATATGCGAGAGCAAATGATAGGAATATAGTATTGCGTGCGGGCACATAAGTAACAGGAATATCTGCTTCCATCGCATCTGAATCACGGTCTTTGGGAACATCAATGTCATCTGTAAGAGCACTGCCACCAAAAAGTGTGAGATCAATCTCAGCTGTTTTATGTTCTATCACACCCAAATGATTGGCGACGGCATCTGCGGCTTGCAGTTCTACGCTATGCCTCTGACCATACCGGAATGATAGCGCATGCACCTGATATCCATCAGCTTGCGCCATCGCTACAACCGTTGCACTGTCTAAGCCGCCTGACAAAAGGACAACTGCTTTTTTCTTCTGTGACATCATTTAACTCTTATATCGAAACTGCCATAACCTTGAAACGGCAAAAATAAACGCCGGGCGCCCTATAGCACCCAGCGTTACAATTTGAAATCGTAAACTAATCCTGGAAGGTTAGTCTACAGGCGCAGCCCGGAAAACTTCTTCATCAAATTCATCTTCCCATTTGGCTACAGCAGTACTAACGGATAGGTCACCTGTCACATTCACGACTGTTCTTAGCATGTCTAGAGGACGGTCAAATGGGAACACAAAGCCAACAATCAGAGCCGTTTGTGCAGCATCAATACCAAATACACTTGTTACACCTGCAAGGAGGAACAGTGATGCAGAAGGCACAGCCGCTGTACCAATAGAAGCAATTGTAGTTGCAAGTGCAATAAGAAGATAATCCGCAAAGCCAATGTCGATACCGAAAACTTGTGCGGCAAATACTGCGAGAACCCCTACATAAATAGCGGAACCATCCATGTTGATAGTTGCCCCTAAGGGGAGAACTGATGACGCTACCGGTGTTTTGATGCCTAGGTTTTCTTCCGCAACTGTCATTGTTACCGGTAATGACCCAGAGCTGGAAGAAGTTGAGAACGCAACAAGCTGAGCACCGCGAACACCTTGGAAAAAACGCATTACAGGTAACTTCAGTACATATTTCATGATTGTAGTGTGCATAACCACAATATGAATAAAGCATGCAGCCAAGAAGGCGCCTACAAGTGGTAGTACATCAAGAAGCTTGGTAATGCCTCCTGTGCCAACAACACCTGCAATTAGGGCAAATACACCGAATGGAGCAACTTCCATAACAAGATGCGTGATTTTAAGCATTACTTCTGAGCCAGCCTCAAAAAGGTCAGCGACGGGTTTTGCTTTTTGTCCAACTAATAAGACACCTGTACCTAACATCAGGGCGAAGAAGATAATCGCCAGCATATTGCCTTCAGCTAGTGCTGTGACCGGGTTTAGTGGAATAATGCCAAGTAAACGGTCTTGCAGCGGCACGCGGTGCCTCACATCTCTTGCTGCACTGCCAGCTATGTCTACGCCAACACCGGGCTGAATGATGGCTGCGAGGGATAGTCCAATGGTGATCGCGAATACTGTTGTTGCCATATAGGCACCCATTGTTTTCGCACCTAACGAGCCCAATTTTTTGGGGTCGCCCATTGCCACGACACCTGCGACCAATGTAATGAAGACTAACGGTACAACGATCATGCGGATTAGGCGCAAGAATATCTGCCCAAGCCAATCGATGCTCGTTGCTCCTTCACCCCAAATGGTGCCGACAATAACACCAAGTACAAGGGCCCCCATGATCCGCTTCCATAGCGTGATCTCAAACCATTTTGAAAACATCTTATTATACCTTCCCCGAGAAGTTTTGACGCCTAGGGTTATGATATTTTAAGCGTTTGGCAAGTCAGAAAAAAACTTTGTTCACATGTTCGTGGTGCTGAACGTCCTAGTCATAAGGCTGACCTGTAGTTGGAGTTGATGCAGTGTTTGGAATTATCTATATAAATTAAAATCTTATGCAAATTTTTGATGAATTGTGACTTTAAGACTTGCTTCATTTGTTCCGCGCAAACTGATTCGTGAAGTTTTCGAATCAGTAGGTAAGAATAATGTTCAGGCTACAAAAAGGGCGTATAGGCAACGCCATTATCCTTTCCCTTCTACTTGGTGGGCAGACCGTTACAGCGGCGGATACATGTATTCATGCAACAGAGATTGAGGCGGATAAAATACGTTTTGTTGAAACTCAATTGAAAGTCGCCGCTCTGCAGTGCAGGAGCTATGATGAGGTCGACTTCTCTATGCTATACAGCAGTTTTATCAAAGAAAATCGGCCCTATTTGGTTAAAAGCAGTAAACCGTTGGCAACCTACCTCGCACGTGTTGGAGGCGGATCAGTTCAACGTCATGTAGATGGTGTTGCGAAAAGAGTTTCATTTGAAAGTACGAAAGTAAGCCAGTTTTGCAACAGAGCACGGCTTGCCGCACAGTTTTCGGCAAAATCAGGACATCCGGCAATGCTTGTTTCGATGTTACCTGTTCGGTATGAAACGCCTGCAATGCAGTGCCGTAGTTGATTTAAGGGCAGGGCGCCGGAGCGCCGTGCCCATGGGTATATAACGCTTAGCGAACCAACTTAATCTCAACCCGACGGTTCTTATACTCCCGAACACCGTCTTCTGTGCTGACGGTTGGGTTGTTCTCGCCTTCGTGTTTCACGATAACTTTGTCCGACGGTACACCCTCAGCAACAAGAGCAGTTTTTACCGCTTCAACGCGTTTTTGGGATAGTGCTTCATTGTAATTTGTACTGCCTGCACGGTCTGTATGGCCAGTCGCAATAATTTCAATTGCTTTGAATGTGCGGAAAGCACGGGCTGCATCAGCAATTGTGCGAGCAGCTGCGCCAGTGATGGCTGCTTCATCAAAATCAAAGTAAACTATGAACGGCGCCGGTAGCGGTGGTGGCGCTACCGGCTTGGGCGCAGCCACAGGGGCAGGCTTGGGGGCGGGCTTCACAACCGGCTTTGGTTGCGGCGCAGGTATTGGTTCTGGAGTGACTTTCCTGGGTGTGTCAGCACCAAACCGCCAACTTAATCGAGCAAAAAATTCATGCTGAAACGATTTGTAATCAAAGGTGTTTGATTTAAATTCTTCTTTAAAATTATGCGCATAGCGATAGCCAATGCCAGCTTCAAGGCCCTTCCCGAATGGTTTTACAAACTGTGCCATCACCTGCACAGTTGGTGCCCATTTGCTGGCGTCAGCAATTTGGGTACCATCAACACTGAGCTTTGAAACAGCGACGTTTGTCATGCCAACACCAACACCAGCGAGCAGCGACCAGTCAACGTCGCTGCCAAGCAGGCGCTGCCAGCCATTGATCATCAAGCTGTCTTTTTTCTGAACACCGTCAGCGAG
>JBFOLV010000317.1:0-6526 GCA_040830325.1 Kordiimonas sp.
ATCAAGGGCGCCACTATAGTTTGTGAGTTCCCTAAGTATATCCACCGAAGAAACGGCTGTTTCAACTCGGCTTGATTGCATATTAATATTGGCGCCTGATAAATCTATTTTGCCTGTGATCTGCTTAGCCCCAGTGACTGTTAAAGCACCCGACGCAGATAAATCACCATTACGCAGCGTATTGAGGCTTAGTTTCCAGTCATCAGGGAAAGCCTCTGCTTCGAACTGTAAATCACTTCGCAAGCTCTCGGCATGATCAAAACCTGGCAAACTCAGACCGGTTAACCCAGAAAAATCAGCTACACTTATATGATTGTATGTCAGATCAAGTTTCCGTAAGCCACTTTGCAGTAACAAATCAGAAGTCATGTCCCCGCCCGCAGCGTCACCTCCCATCCTAAGGCGTAAAGCACTATCTACATGAGGCTTTGATATATTGAGAGATGCGCGAACAGGTAAGGATTTTAGATCAATGATTTCATTGTATCGAAGCAAACCAGCCAGATCAGAATGCCGGAAACTACCCTGAAGGTCCAAGTGACTAAAAGTATTGTTATCTAAGCCAACCACGCCTGATAATGAAAGAAGGTTTTCTCCACTGGTTATATCAAGTCCCAAATTAAGCGCATCTTTTGCACCAACAAGAGTCATTGTACCATTCACTGTATTGACACTGAGAGACTGCATCATCATTGGTAAATTCGGTACAAAATAACTCGCTACAGGAGCGGGCCAATCAGCTAAGTTTATTGAGACATCAAACTTTGGCTGCCCCTGCCCCTGCTCCACACTGCCGGAAAGTTCAACTTTCCCCTGCTGCTGGAAAGACACGATATGAGAAACATCAAGTTTTTCATCTCTCAAAACACCAACGAAACGTGTATTATTGAAGGCACGATCAAATAGTTGGAGGTCATTAACTGAGATATCAAAAACAATATCTGTGCTATCTGGTAGAGAAATAGACTTCGCCTCTACCCCCTGTTCTGAAACTGTTTCAGGCAGATATGCATCTAGGTTCAATTTGTCGGCTTCAACTTTAATCTGCCATGGACCAGATTTACTCAGGCCACCGCCGATTTCCCCAATCACACTAGTATTATCTAATTGTCCTGAGATATTGGACAACATCCAGTTCTCACCCATGTGTGTAAAATCAGCTTTTAATAAAGCAGTTGTTAGCCTCCCGGTGGGGACCCCCTCTGGAAATGCCAGCCCAAGCCAGCTAGCAAGCTCCGAAATATTACCCGCTTCAACAAGTAATTTTCCTTGCCCTCCCCTTGGCCCCAGTTTGCCGGTAAAGGCGGCGTTCGTTGCACCCGGAAGTAACGCACTAATACTAGATAAGTTTACGCCGTCAGCTCCAAACCCAACAACAGCATCAATACGCTGTCCCAATCCATTCCGAACTTGAAAACCTTCGATATGAATATCAATCGCGCCACCAAGGATTTGTTTTCGAGACTCAGCATTATCGTCAGACTCAGCGTATTCACCGAGAGGAGTAGCTTTCAGCCAGTTATCAAAATCAATAACCCCCATGGATATTGTACCAGTTACATGGTTTTGTTTGCCGGCACCCGCAAGAGTTAAATCGAGACGTCCCCTAGTATCGGAGATAGTTAAATTCCGACTAACTAGACGAGTAATTTCTCCCTCTTTATCAACCTGAACGTCCAAATTGTACGGAAGGTTGGGCGTTGCAAAAGCTTTACCCTGACCAATCTTAGCTAAATTAGTTACCAGCCCACCTAAACTACTTCCGTTAATTTGAATACGACCCGTAAGGTTTCCTTCTGGGAGTATTCGCCCAGAAACAGACAAGCTATTGTCGGCAAGAGCAAAATCAGCTTTGACTGATAACTCGTCACGAACCGATACCGGGCGTACTTTACCGCTAGAAGTTATGCGCTCACCTGCAGCGGTGAACTCTCCTTCCCAAGTCAGAGGCCCATCCGGTAAAGCCCCTTCAAGAGCAAGAGAAATTCCATCAATTGGGTAGACTGCACCACTAAGTGGCAAAAGCGTCGTCCGACTGGCTACCAAGTTAAACCTTAACAGGTCAATTGAGGGGCCAGCTTCTTCCTCAGTTTCCGGCCATCCACGTATACGCCAGTGACCGCCTTCTGTTTCTTCTAAAGTAATATCAAGCCCATCAAGACGCATACTTTGTAAGGAAACTCGCCCTTGCAATAAACTGGAAACACCTAGGTTTACCCCAATGCGGTCAGCTGTCGCGACTACCTCACTAAAG
The DNA here is from genome assembly GCA_040830325.1 of Kordiimonas sp. Lineage (GTDB taxonomy): Bacteria > Pseudomonadota > Alphaproteobacteria > Sphingomonadales > Kordiimonadaceae > Kordiimonas. Next base: position 2,255 of record JBFOLV010000317.1, read on the forward strand.
CTCTCGGTCGCGGGAAAAAGGCGCACATCTTCAGCAGATACTCTTGGTCTTGGAAAAAGACCAATCGATACATCGCCAGCCAGCTCAACTCGCATACCCATTTGGCTCGATGCTAGATCTGCAAGGGGGACACGATACTGGTTCCAATCTAGAAAACTCAGCAGTAATGACAGCCCTGCCAAAGCAGCAGCAACAATGCCAAAAAACCAATATACTATTTTTGTATAACTTAGGCGCTTCACATACTGTCCCCGAAGAATCCACCGGCTAACTAAGTAGAGATTGATAGAACCACTCAGGTAATACAAGTAGCAATGCGAATTAGGCAAATGTAGGGCGGTTTTTTCTTAACCTTTTTGAATTGGCTGTCTAAGGTACCGGCAATCTACAAAACACAGATATAAAGTTATTGAGTGTTCATGTCAGATTATACTTCAATAATTTCGGCGGAACATTTCGGGGGCATATGAGTAAAAGTGATAAGAATACCCTGATTACCCGTGTCCGGAGACGCATCCGTGCCGGCATGTTTAATGCGGGGAGCTATGAGTTTGGAGCGATCACATTACTCGCCGTCATTGTTGGCGTAGTCGCCGGTTATGGTGCGATTGGTTTTTACCTAGGCATTGGTGCAGTTCTTGAACTTGGCTTTGGGTTTTCTGAAGACCAACTTGCTAGTGGTGGCTCAAACCTTCCGGCTTGGCATATTATCGCGGTACCAGTTATTGGCGGTGTAATTGTTGGCCAACTACTCCGTTTTCTACCAACCCGGCAAACACGAAGTGTGCCGGCTGTAATAGAAGCTGCTGCTCTTCATGATGGAAAAATCGATACTAAAGGCGGACTGATTAGTGCCGCGGCAACAGTAGTTTCTTTAGGCGCTGGTGCGCCTCTAGGTAGAGAAGGCCCTGTTGTTCATTTAGGCGCAACACTGGCTGCCTTTGTAACCCGCACTCTCCATCTAAACCCGGCAACAGCTAGAACGTTGCTCGGTTGCGGCGTAGCCTCTGCCGTCGCAGCATCCTTTAATGCACCTATTGCCGGGGTATTTTTTGCGCTAGAGGTTATTATTGGTCACTATGCACTGCATACATTCTCCCCAATCGTAATTTCCGCCATTGCCGGTACGCTTGTGAGCCGAGCACATCTCGGTGATTTTCCTGCATTTCAGGTTACTGAATATGTAATTACCAGTTTCTGGGAATTCCCTGCGTTCTTTTTACTCGGAATAGTCTCTGCTTTACTGGCTGTTACTTTCATGTCGAGTTTAAATCAGGCCGACCGGGTTAGAGTATATTTTGACAAAATTCCCTATTGGCTCCAACCTCCAATAGCAGGCTTACTAATTGGCTTAATCGCTATCGCTTTCCCGGAAATACTCAGTGTTGGATATGAAGCCACAAGCCATGCATTGAATGGAAGCTACAACCTAAATCTATTGTTGGCGTTACTCTTCACCAAACTCGTTGCCACAGTTATCGCATATGGAGGCAGATTTGGAGGCGGTGTATTTAGCCCCTCACTGTTTCTTGGCGCAATGGCAGGCGGCGCCTTCGGCATGCTCGCAGCCGGTATCTTTCCGGAACTGGCGTCGTCCCCTGCTCTATACGCTGTGGTCGGCATGGGTGCTGTAGCATCAGCGGTGTTGGGCGCACCTATATCTACGATGCTAATCGTCTTTGAAATTACCGGCGATTATAATGTGACAATTGCTGTAATGATAGCAGCAGCTGTTGCAAGTACAGTAACTAGCCTTTTCTATGAAAAATCCTTTTTCTTTATGCAAGTGGCTAATCGCGGCATTCGCCTTGAAGGTGGCCGAGCAACCTACGTGCTTAAGTCCGCAAAAGTAGCGGACCACATGAGTCGGGATTTCTTCACTCTACAACACACTGAGCCTGCGGAGAAAGCCAGAGAGATGCTCGTTGCGCAAGGTGGAGGGATGCTCATTATAACCGATGAAGCTGGTCATATGATGGGAACCGTAGGATTCAACCAGCTTCCCCCGGACATATTCGATGAAGACACAGCCAAGAAAAATAACATCGGCAACTATCTCCGTGAAATTTCTCACACTGTAAAATCGAGTGATGCTCTTCAGATTGCTCTCAACAGAATGGATATGAGCGGAGAGGATATCCTTCCCGTAGTGTCACCCACGCACAAAAATATTGTGGTAGGTTTAGTAAAACACCGGGAAGTCATGCAGGAATATAACCGTGCCCTACTTGAATCTCAGGGACAGGACAGAACAGTAGGCAAGCACTAAATAAACGTTTTATTGTTACCCCACCAAGTGTCGAGGTCAAACCCCTTAGAAAACTGAATGTTCTCTTTCCGTTCACGTTCAAGAGTGCTATAGACGCCACATGACTGATCCCTTTGAACTTGATGATTTTGGCATGGATGAAACACCTGCCCCTGTTGTTCCGGCTGGCCCTCCGCCGTACCTCTCAGGCCTAAATGAACCCCAACATGACGCTGTTATGACTATTGACGGCCCGGTACTCGTACTAGCGGGAGCAGGCACGGGTAAAACAAGAGTCCTGACTACGCGTCTTGGGCATTTACTTTCCACAGGGCGTGCAGCGCCATGGAACATTCTTTCAGTGACTTTCACCAATAAAGCCGCAAAAGAAATGCAAGAACGGGTAATGAAAGTTATTGGCCGCCCTGTAGAAGGCATGTGGATTGGAACTTTTCACAGTATCTGCGTACGTATGCTTCGAAAGCATGCGGAGCTAGTCGGCTTGCAGTCTAACTTCACGATTCTCGACACCGATGATCAAATTCGTCTCTTAAAACAGCTAGTTCAAGCTGAAAACATTGATGATAAACGGTGGCCCGCACGTGCCTTAGCCGGCCTGATTGACCGCTGGAAAAATAAAGCATTAACGCCTGACCGTATCCCAGAAGGTGAGAGCTTTGCTTATGCAAACGGCATGGGTGGAAAGCTATATAAAGCCTATCAAGATCGTCTCCAGATACTAAACGCATGCGATTTTGGTGATTTATTGATGCATGCGATCACTCTTTTGCAGAAGCACCCTGACGTGCTAGCCGAATACCATAATCAGTTTCGCTATATTCTGGTGGATGAGTACCAAGATACAAACGTTGCCCAGTACTTGTGGTTAAGACTTCTCGCACAAAAAGCACAGAATATCTGCTGCGTTGGTGATGATGACCAATCAATCTACGGCTGGCGCGGCGCCGAGGTTGGCAACATACTTCGCTTCTCTGAAGACTTCCCTGGTGCAAAGGTCGTTAGGCTTGAGCAAAATTATCGCTCTACGGGCCATATTCTAGCGGCCGCTTCAGCACTGATCACAGCCAACGAAAACCGCCTTGGCAAAACACTCTGGACTGACCAGGGAGAGGGCGAGAAACTCGATGTTAAAGGCGTTTGGGATGGCCCTGAGGAAGCTCGAGCCATCTGTGAAGAAATAGAGAACCTTCAGCGCAAAAGCCACGCACTTAGCGAAATTGCCATACTCGTCCGCACAGGCTTTCAAATGCGCGAGTTCGAAGAACGTCTCATAACGCTAGGCGTGCCATACCGGGTGGTTGGTGGACCTCGTTTTTATGAGCGCGCCGAAATCAGAGATGTTATGGCCTACTTGCGAGTTATCGCACAGCCTGATGATGACTTGGCATTTGAGCGAATCGTAAATGTTCCCAAACGTGGCCTTGGTACTACTACCGTCCAAAAAGTGCACCACCTTGCCCGCAGCCATGGGATTTCAATGACTCGCGCAGCGCGGCAAATTACAGGCCTCAATGAATTAAGGCCTGCCGCACGGAAATCACTAACACGGCTTATGGATGATTTCGATCGGTGGAGGGGTCTGCTTCATTCGCACACTCATGTAGAAGTTGCGGAGATGCTGCTTGAAGAATCTGGTTACATGGAAATGTGGCAAAACGATAAATCACCGGACGCGCCCGGGAAACTAGAGAACGTCAAAGAGATGGTCTCTGGCATGGGTGAATTTGAAAACCTCGGCGGTTTCCTGGAGCATATTGCCCTTGTCATGGACAATGACAACAATAATACCAATGAAAAAGTATCCTTGATGACGCTTCACGCAGCTAAGGGCCTAGAATTTGATACTGTTTTCCTACCAGGATGGGAAGAAGGGTTATTTCCAAACCAACGAGCTTTGGATGAAACAGGTGTAAAAGGTTTAGAGGAAGAGCGACGCCTAGCCTACGTGGGCATTACGCGCGCAAAGAAGAAAGCTTACATCTATTTCGCCGGCAGCAGACAAA
>JBFOLV010000318.1:0-3469 GCA_040830325.1 Kordiimonas sp.
AAAACGGCATTCAGATCTAGCAGAAAGGTGACCTGATGCCCTTCCTGAAAATGCTCCTCACCTACATCAATACGGGGCGTAATATCTGTGCCATCTGCATGAACTTGGGCGACACAATAACCACAATCAATATCGAGGAGATCCGTATCATCATGGTGACCAGCTAAGTTGTATTGCCCAATCAGCAACAGCGAAATCGCAGCGAATATTGCCGCGCGATATGCAATTACTTGTTGCTTCAAGGTACCCATCACCACTCAAAATAGTTATGTAATTATATTACATATTTACTGCATTAGCATATCCCTTCCAAATAGGAAATACGTCTAAAGTTATACTTATCTAGGAACTAAATTTCAGAGAGATTTCGGTACCGCCGGCCTTATGAGCGACTTTAATGAAGACTTTGTGGTGTTCGCACACGCGTTTAACAATAGACAGGCCTCTGCCGAAACCACTACTACCTTCGCCTTTCTTATCCACTTCAAACATTGTTTCACGCATTTCTTCTTCTACTCCGCCACCCGTGTCTGAGATGGAAAGAACACCGTCCTTAAATCTTATCAAAACCACACCTTGGGAGGTAAACTCAAAAGCATTTGAAAGTAGATTGGCGAGCAATATCTCTAGAACCCCCGCCTGAAGTTGGAGTGTCACTTGTTGTTCGACATCCACTTCAACCTCAACATCCTTTCCGTCGAGAAGATGAGAGAATTGAATGATGGTTTTTTCAAGAATTGGCAATATCTTAACGGGTTCCCTACGGCGCTCCGCATCTTCTTCACGCGCAAGTGACAACAAGGCCTCAACTGTGCGTGCCATATGTCGATTTGCCAGCTCAATACGATCAACCAGTTCAGCTACTGGCTTATCCAGCTTATGGCGTTTTTGTAGTATTTCCACCGCACCTGAAACCACAGCAATAGGTGTTCGCAGATCGTGGCTAACGTCCCGGTTAAAATTCTGTTCGCGTTTAATAAATTGCCCAATACGACCAAGTGCTTTTTCTAGTGCCCCCGCAAACACACCCACCTCATTAGGCGGATAACTAGCCGCAAAATTATCTGGCAAATTATCAGGTGTTGCTTTTTCAACAAACCCAGCAAGCTCGGTAAGCGGCCCAACAGACCTTCTGGCCAGCCGGTACGCTATCCAACATCCAATCAGGGTTAACAAAGCCGTCGTTATCGAAAAGACCTGCACAATTGCCCCACGCCACGGCCGGATAAGAAGCTGATCACTTACCTCTGCCAGAAGAAAAACATCCTCAGCTAAATGCGCAAGGTGATAATGGCGTCCTTCCTCCCCGTAAAACTCATGGCTCTGCGGCTCTTCGACATACTTACTACGCATGTCATCCGGCAAAGTTTCCAAACCGGTATATATGGTCATATGACTGAGATTGGGTTGCGGCCAAACTCCTGTGATCTCGTAAGCTGCAATTAGTTTATCGCGCTCAGAGTATAACGCCCGGTCCAGGAAACGATCTTCCACTGTGAACAAAAGCATAAAAGTCATAAAGCTGAAAACACCAGAGATCAGCACAGCGAACCAACAGAAATTAAAAATTACCTGCCGGGCGATTGACCGTTTTCTTGGCTGACTTTTCATGAACTTTCTTTCCCCTGCTCAATTGCAAGAGTGAAGCCTACACCGTGAACAGTTTTCAACAAAGGCTGAGAGAAAGGTTTATCAAGGGCAGAACGTACTTGATAGATATGAGATCTGAGCGCGTCAGATTCTGTCGGCTCATCGCCCCATATCTTCTGCGTTAGTTCTGACCGCGTCACCACTTGAGGGAACGCCTCAGCTAACGCCTCCACGATCTTATAGCCCACTTGCTTAAGCTCTACAGCTTTTCCGTCTCGCTTTATTGATTGCCGCTGTCGGTCTATTTCAAGCGGGCCCAATGTGATGGTATGGTCCACGTTCAGGAGATGCCTCCGTGACAAAGCCATACAGCGCATCTCTAACTCTTCAAGAACAAAAGGCTTGGTTAAATAATCATCTGCGCCCTGCTGAAAGCCCTTTATTTTGTCGGCTGTAGTATCTCGCGCTGTTAGCATTAATATGGGAACATGCCGCGTACTTTTCTTGCGTATCATCTCGCAAACTTCCAGCCCATCCATACGAGGCAGCATCAAGTCCAAGACGATCACATCATATGTATTTGAAAGTGCGAGTTCTAAACCATGATCACCGCGGTATGCAAAATCTAGCACATGGCCTTTCGGCTCCATAAAAGCGGCGACATTTTCGGCAATCGCTTCTTGGTCCTCGACAATCAATATATGCAGTGCTTGTGTCATATGTCAGATAATGTGGGGGCCGAAGCCCCCATTTTCCTTAAAGTGTTTCTAATAGTTCTTTTGCTGGTGCAAAATCAGGGTGTTTGCTTGTAATTTCAGCAAGTGCCGCTTTTGCTTTTGCCGTTTGCTTAAGTTTTAGATGGCTCTTCGCTACCTGTAAATGAACCTGTGGACGCGCCATCGCTTTTGGTGCCATTTTCATCAGTGAAATTGCCTGCTTTGTTTCAGCATCCGTTTTAGCCGCTTGCGCATAAAAGTAACCATACATGCCAACAAGCGGGCGGTTGTAATCCTCTGGGTTAGTCTTTAGTGCAGCAACCGCCGCTTTGTCTCCAGCGAGCATATCAGCAATCAATGCAAAAGTTGTTTCATCACCAAAGGTCTCACGCGGGGCTGGCTCAATACCAAGTGACCGCACAACTTCTTCCGCTACAGCTGGTGTTGATGATGGATTCTGGCCCGTGATCAAACGACCATCCTTTGCGACATGACTAAGCATCATTGGCGAAGACTGAAAAGTTGCACCACGTTCTTTAAGCTTATCTTCAAGCATAAATTCAAAATCAGGCATCCATTTCTGCCCAAACATATGCTCTTCGACATTGGTAAAGCTATTCACTGCTTTGCCGTCAACCAAATAGCTACCATCTGTTAGTTGCACATTCGCAAGTGCTGCAGGCCCGTGGCAAACCGCACTTACAACCCCGCCTTGCTCATACACATTCGCGATCACGTTCTGCAAAGGCACGTGGTTCGGAAAGTCAAACATTGCGCCCTTACCGCCAACAACAAACACACTAGCATAGTCAGCTGGATCAATGTCTGAAACTGAGAGAGTATTTTCCAACTTAGACATAGCAACTTCATCAGCAAGCACCATAGCATTCTGCTTAGACTTAGGGTCAAACCGGTCCGCCTCAACGGAACCACCCTCTGGGCTCGCCACATCAATCTTTAAACCGTTATTTTTAAATACCAGATATGCGGCAGCAAACTCATCAAACTCGTAACCCGGCTTGGTTTTACCCGCGTCTTCGCCGTAACCACTCACAACCATCAGAATTTTCTGTGCGCCGTCAGCAACGGCACTGACTGTAACCCCAACAATCACCAGCAATATGCTGATACCCTTTTTGACTATATTCATGTGTTTATCCTTC
>JBFOLV010000319.1:0-3674 GCA_040830325.1 Kordiimonas sp.
CAGTTCGTTTTAAGATCAGCATCTGTGATTGTGATGCCCTCGCTCACTTTAATGTAAGCGAAATCAATCCCATCAGCTTTTACTGACGACCAATCAATTGTCTTCTGGAAATGAGAAACATCTATCCCATTCAACCCCTGTTTATGTAGCGTTGAACTGCTACAAGCAGTCAGCGCTGAAACTAGCGGCAAACTTAATAAAAATAATCGACCCCACATCGCTCTTTTCCATTATTGCAAAGCTTCAGCCTACAATGCACTTCAAGAGAAACCTGTGACAACAGACACGAATAATGAACTAATGACCTTCAATATATGACTTAAGCCCTCTATTGAAACGCTCAAACTTCAACATACCGGTGGTCATTTTGCTCCATAAAAACGGCACTAACATACCCTTACAATGCCACCGCTGTATAAACTGCGTAACGCCACCTTCTATTTCCTGTAGTTCAAAATCATGCGCCATGTGGACTAGGTAAGGGTGTATTAGACTGCGGGACATGACAAACATATTCCCTTCCTCCACTTGCTCCACATCAGCGGCAGTTAAATTTCTAGCCCTACCAAACCGAGCATGAAGTATCTCACCAGATTTCAAGTGGCCCTCAACATAGGTAAGGGTGGGATTCCAGTTGGGATAACTTTCGAAATCAACCAAAGCTTCCCAAACTTTCTCTTTTTGGGCCTTAATATCTATCTGAATTTCAAAACGCCGCACATTACTTCCCCTTGCTTCCACTACCTACTCACACAGGAAGTTTACTCGGCTTGATAATTAAACATGGCCAAATGCGGCAATATGCCCCGAAGCTTCGTTTCAAACGAAACAAAAAAGCGCCCATACAAACGAGGTTTTAAGCTTAAAAACCAACAAAAATGGCTGGCCGAATGCACCATATACCTATAGATAAGAAGTCATATTGTTCGTTAAGTTAGGTGTGAGAAACCCCAATGAGTACACAAGCCCCACAGATAGATAAACCTGTCGTCCTTTGCATCCTTGATGGATGGGGCTACCGCGACCAAACATCCGATAACGCTATTAAACTGGCAAATACTCCGGTCTATGACCGCCTTTGGGAGAGCTCGCCGCGCGCTTGGCTAAAGACTAGCGGCCTTGCCGTTGGCCTACCTGACGGTCAAATGGGCAATTCAGAAGTAGGTCACATGAACCTTGGAGGTGGTCGGGTAACTTTGCAGGACTTACCCAAAATTGACCAAGCAATCGAAACAGGCGCCCTTGCTCAAAACACGGAGCTAACCAATTTTATTGAGGCGCTAAAAAAGAGCGGCGGCACTGCCCATGTTGCAGGCCTACTGTCACCTGGCGGCGTGCACAGCCACCAAGATCATATGGCAGCGCTGGTTAACATTATTGCGGCGGCTGGTGTGCCAGTTGCGGTTCATGCTTATATTGATGGTCGTGATACGCCGCCAAAGTCAGTACAGCCATTTCTTGAGAAATTTGAAGCAGATATTGATGACGCGAACGGTGCCACGATTGCTACGGTTGCTGGCCGTTATTGGGCGATGGACCGGGACAAACGCTGGGACCGTGTAGAGAAAGCTTATAATGCCGCGGTGACCGCCAGCGCCGCCTATCATGCAGACGCCGCGAAGGATGCTATTAAGGCTGCCTATGCGCGTGAAGAAAATGATGAGTTCGTGGAGCCAACCGTGATCGGCACATACAGCGGCATGAAAGACGGTGACGGGCTTTTGATGGCAAACTTCCGCGCTGACCGGGCTCGTGAAATCCTAACAGCTTTTGTAGATCCAGCCTTTGATGGATTTGCACGCGCCAATCCAATAAAGTTTGCAGCACAAGCGGGCATGGTTGAATACTCTGACGCACATAATGAATTTTTGTCGGTGCTTTTTCCTTCAGAAAATGTTGTTAACAGCCTTGGTGAAGTTCTTGCGGACAATGACATTCCACAGTTACGCATCGCTGAAACAGAAAAATATTCGCACGTAACCTTCTTTTTTAACGGCGGTACTGAAGACCCATTTGAAGGCGAAGACCGTATCCTGATCCCTTCACCGGATGTAGCGACCTATGACCTCAAGCCAGAAATGTCAGCTCCAGAAGTTACCGATGAACTTGTAGAAGCGATCAAAAGCAAAAAATACGGTGCCATCATCGTCAATTATGCAAACCCAGATATGGTTGGCCATACAGGGGTTTTGTCAGCGGCGATTTCAGCTGTTGAAACAATCGACACATGCATTGGCCGACTAGAAGAGGCGATTAATGAAACGGGTGCCGCGATGATTGTTACAGCTGACCACGGTAACGTAGAAATGATGGCCGACGAAGCCACAGGTCAACCCCACACTGCCCACACAAACTTTGATGTACCCGCCTTGTTGCTAAACCACGACGCAACCTTCAAGGACGGATGTCTTGCTGACGTTGCCCCTACTCTTCTAGGTATCATGGGCATACCGCAGCCTGTTGAAATGACCGGTGAAAATCTTATTAGTGCTAACTCGGAGGCACGTGTTTCTGCTTAGGTTATTCTCTCATAAAAACACCGTGACTTATGTTGCTCTGGGGTTGATATTTTTATGTCAGCCATTGACCCTTAGTGCGCAAGACAGAGAACAAACGGAGCAAGAACTACGCGCACTTGAGGATGCTATTGATAAGAAAACCCGCGATAAAGAAGCTCTTGATAAAAAACCCGAGAATGCTGAAACTGCAGCAGAGGAAATTTCACAGCAGCTTGTAACCGCAGCAAAAAATATTCGTATTACCGAAGAGAACGCAACCCGCCTCGAAGTGCGTATCGCAGACCTGGAAACAGAGGCTGCAAAATTAAACCAAGACCTAGCGGCCCGCCAAAGCGAACTACTTGAGCTATTATCAGCACTTGAACGATTGGCAAAACGCCCCGCAGCACTAGCGTTACTTCAGCCGCGTGAAGCATTAACCACAGCACGCAGCGCTTCCCTAATGGGCACCATTGTTCCGGAGATAAGCGCGAAGGCGGAGCTTCTTAAAACGGATCTCAATACACTTGCTGCCATACAGACGGACACTTCTAGACAGCGCTTCAACCTGAAAAATACTTTGGAGCGTTTAACCGAACGTCAACTAAACCTTGCTTCACTGTTGGAAAGAAGAAAAGCGGAGGCCTCATCTGCGCGCAGTAGAGCTCAAGCAACCGAGCGAGAAATACGGCAGTTTGCCAGTGAAGCACAGAATCTGCGTGAGTTATTGGAACGGCTTGCAAGGTCAGCAGCAAAAGCAGCTGCCCAACCGAGGCGCCCCGCTGAACAACGGCCCAGAATATTTAGGCCCGGACGGCCTATTACGGAACTAAAAGGTGCCCTACCTCAACCGGCAACGGGGCGCATTATTGGCAAGTTCGGTGCAAGGTTGGCCGTAGGTAAGGCACAAGGGATACGCATAAGGACACGAGCAAACGCTCAAGTTGTTGCACCTTATGATGGCGAGATTGTATTTGCCGGGCCCTTTAAGGCTTATGGCCAGCTCTTGATCATAGAGCACACCGAAGGCTACTATAGCCTGCTATCCGGCTTAGGCGCCATACAAGCGGGTGTGGGTCAATGGGTTTTGACGGGAGAACCTGTTGGCACAATGAATGCAAAAGACGGTAACAGAGAATTATACATGGAGATGCGGCGCGGCAGACAGGCCTTCAA
>JBFOLV010000320.1:0-2486 GCA_040830325.1 Kordiimonas sp.
AGTCTACCCTCACCGAAGTCAGTGCACCAACCACTACGCAGTCATACAGCGCTGGGTTAAGTCAGTCGATCTCAGCTCTAAGTTTAACAGGCAAACCAGTCACTTTTCAGATTTTGGATCCCAGTATCAGTAAAGTCTCCCCCGCTGAAGTGGCGAGTGTTATTTCCGTAAAGCCTTTAACACCACAAGCTGCCAAGTCTCTTCCGGTTGCGGCAGCAGCACTTGGGAATACAAACGCGCTTGTGCATGTGGAAACGAACAAAGGTGCGTACGTCATCAACCAAGCATCAGCAAATGGACTGGTAGGAGAACTCATTAGAGTTAGTAGCGCAACCGACACCCCAAGTGCTCAAGCTAATAGAGAGCTACCGACATATAGTGCGCGGTTGCATCCGACACATGCACAAAGCTCGCAGGCTGTTCAGATACAATTGCCTTCTGGCGAGGCAACAACAAATCCTCAGAACAATAGTACCACAGTAACAGCTGTGCATATCGTCCGAGCCTTTTTGACACCAGATGGCCCAAGAAGTGATGTCCGCCTTGAAACACCCGCAGGTGATATATCACTAACCCTGCCTAACAGCGTACGCCCTGCGGCAGGCGATGCAGTGGCGATACTCCCTCAGCGGCAAATCGCCGAACAAACAGCAGCTCAACCCAATTCTTCAGCGGTAGTAAACTTACCGCCGGTTTCTATTTCTCAGTGGCCTTCTTTCGAGCAAGCCTATGACATCTTGCAATCAGTAGCACCATTTGGCGCAGAAGCGTTGCAATCCATGGCGTCCAGAACGGCCCAAGGCGGTCCTAAACTGGCAAACAGCGCCATGTTCCTACTCTCAGCACTCGGCGCTGGGAATAAAGCTAATTGGCTCGGAAAAACAGCCGAGAGCGCATTAGGTGAACGTAGTCCACAGTTACTCGATCTTTTAAAAGAAGATATCAGCCGTTTGTTCAATATCGCATCCGACACCTCAGGGGAATGGCGAGCACTACTATTACCATTCGACGCCAAAAACCAAGACATGCCAATGCTAGCTTTTCTATTCAGCCACGGATCACAAGTAGATCCCGACAAACATAATCGAGACCAATACCCTGAAGACGATGAGCAGGATGAAGAAAAGCGATTTGTACTAGAGGTGCAATTCTCAGTTCTAGGGCCAGTTCAATTGGACGGTTCTATTAAGGGAAGCCGGTTTGACTTAATAGTGCGAAGCCAGACGCAGTTCTCACCTTCACTAACACAAGACACCAGTGAACTATTTAGTCAGGCCTTATCAGCTGGCGCGTTCACCGGTTCCTTAGGTTTTAGCGTAGAAGAAACTTTTCCTGTGGATGTAAATGCAGTACTTGAGAAAATGTCACCCGAGCAACAACCACAATTAGCTTGACCAAAAACTGGCGCATGATACGCCTTCATGCCTGACTGGCGTGAGGTATTTATGGCTATAGTATTCTCTTTTATCTTATGTGTACTGATTTGGGGCTCAACTTGGTACGCTATTGAATTGCAGTTAGGCGTAGTTGCAAAAGAATGGTCGCTATTCTACAGGTTTGCGATTGCAGCTGCCGTGATGTTCGCAATCTGTTTTTTCCGCCGTCAGAAACTCAGCATTCCTATTCAAGAACATAAATGGATGGCAAGCACAGGTATTTCTCTTTTTGCTGGGTGCTATGTCCTAACTTATGCTGGCGCACAGTTTCTAACATCAGGCTTGGTCGCGATAACTTTTTCACTACTCTCGTTTCTCAATATTCTGAACGCACGCATTTTTCTAAAAAACCCTATACAGCTCAATATGTTATTCGCCGCATTAACTGGTATTCTTGGTCTAATATTGATTTTCATGCCAGAAGTAAAATCCCTAGACCTTTCCGACGAAACGACTGTCGGCTTGTTATTATGCATTGCCGCAACGGTTATTGCATCTATTGGCAATACACTTGCAGGTCTGCCACAATCAAAACGTATTCCGCTACTTTCATTCAATGCGTGGAGCATGTTCTATGGCTCACTGAGCCTTCTAATTTATGCGCTTCTGTCAGGCGAACCAATGACTATTGATCCACGAGCTCCATATATATTGTCGCTCCTTCACCTTTCCGTAGCGGGAACAGTGATTGCCTTCACCCTATATGTTTGGTTGATCGGCAATATCGGCCTAGGGCGTACAGCGTACATTTCTGTGTTGGTGCCTATTGTGGCGCTTATCATTTCCACGTTCTATGAAAATTTCATATGGACAACAGAGGCGATCGTGGGCTTATCACTCGTGATTGGCGGTAACATTGCCCTCATCAAACGGAAGTCTGAGCCACAAACACCTAATACAGCCAACTAGCCGGCGGTAATAGCATTACATACGTCTTCAAGAGCATTTCTCAGGGCATCAACTGTAAAATCTATTTCTGCATGCGTTACGGTAAACGGAGGACACAGCACAATAGCATTCCCTGTCGGCCTCACAATCACGCCTCTCACT
>JBFOLV010000321.1:0-4607 GCA_040830325.1 Kordiimonas sp.
ACCTTCTTCCTTCAATGCCTTACATGCCTGTGTGCCGGAATAGTCAAACTCACATGCTTGCCCGATGATGATTGGACCTGCGCCAATGATCAGGATGCTTTTAATGTCGGTTCTTTTTGCCATTGTTCGCTATCCCTTACGCTGCTTTACTTTTTTGGATCATGTCCATGAATTGCTCAAACAGATAGAAACTATCCTGTGGGCCCGGGCTCGCTTCAGGGTGCTGCTGTACGCTGAAGATCGGTTTCGTGGTGTGCTCAATACCGCAAACTGTTTTATCGAATAGAGATACATGGCTAATTTTTACATCATCTGGCAGGCTGTCACCGTCCACACTAAACCCATGGTTCATGCTGGTGATCTCTACTTTATTGGAACGCAGGTCTTGAACCGGATGGTTTGCTCCGCGGTGGCCTTGGTGCATTTTGTATGTCTTGCCGCCGAATGCGAGCGCGAGTAGCTGGTGCCCAAGGCAGATGCCGAAAATTGGTAGGCCAGTGTCAATGAGTTTATGAATAACAGGCAGCGCGTATTCGCCCGTAGCTGCCGGGTCGCCGGGGCCGTTTGACAAGAAAATGCCATCAGGCTTGTATGCCATAATTTCATCAAAGCTTGCTGTTGCAGGCACTACTGTCACTTTCGCACCAGTTGCTGAAAGGCAGCGGAGAATGTTATCTTTCGCGCCGTAATCTACTGCAACCACATGGGCTGTTGGGTTATCTAGCTTGCCGTATCCATTTTCAATGGTCCAGCGTGTTGCCGCCCATTCTGTATCAGTGTCGCGGGTTACTTCCTTCGCGAGGTCCATGCCTTCCAGACCCGGCCAATCTTGAGCTTGCTTTAGTAGGGCGGCAACATCGAATGCGCCGTCTTTATTATAGGCAATCACTCCGTTTGGTGCGCCGTGCTCGCGGATGTGACGTGTAAGCTTGCGAGTGTCAATGCCACAGATGCCGACTAAACCAACCTTTTCAGCCCAAGTGTGCAGGTGGCTTTCTGAGCGGTAGTTTGATGGGTCTGTTACATCTTCACGTACAACAAGACCGCGTGCTGCTGGTGTTGTTGTTTCCAAATCTTCGTCGTTGGTGCCAACATTTCCAACGTGCGGGAAAGTGAAGGTGATAATCTGCCCCGCGTATGATGGGTCAGTCAGGATTTCCTGATAGCCGGTGATGGATGTATTGAAGCACACTTCACCGACTGTATCTCCCTCTCGACCAAATCCGTACCCCCAAAAAACAGTGCCATCAGCAAGAACAAGTGCTGCTGTAATATCGCTAGCAGGCGGTGTGGTCGGGACGGGTTTAGTCATGGGCGTGCCTTCCTTTGCTGTTGGTCTGTTCAGGTGATTCCCTGATGTGGCTTTCAGCGGTCATATGAAATCCCTTGGAAATCAAGGGATTAGCCGCTGCCTACATGTACCCTAACAGGGCAGTTGGCTTTGGCCAAATTGACGGGACAATAAGCGTTCACCTTCAAGGGGTCAAGAAAAGAATAAATTAAAAAATGTAATAAAATCAATAACTTAAGTGACTACTTCTTAATTGCTTCAAAAGGCAAGCTGCTATAGGATGGGCGTTTCCGACTCGTTATTCAGGGTTATAAGGTATGCTACGAGACGATCTAAGCCAATCAATGAAGGAAGCGATGCGCGCAAAAGATAAGCGCAAGCTATCGACTGTCCGGCTCATTCTTGCGGCCATTAAAGAGAAAGATATTGCTTCACGTGGTGAAGATGCATCTGACCGCGATGATGATGCGCTGGTTATTGATATTCTTTCCAAGATGGTGAAGCAGCGTAAAGACAGCATCAAGGCATATGAAGAGGCTGGGCGCTGCGAACTTGCTGAGCAAGAGCGCGATGAGATTTCTATTATTGAGGAATTCTTGCCTGCGCAGATGTCAGATGATGAGATCAAAGCGGCATGTGAGGCTGTGGTTGCGGAGCTTGGCGCTGAGGGCCTGAAGGATATCGGGCGCTGTATGGCAGCCATGAAGGAAAAATACGCAGGCCAGATGGACTTTGCAAAAGCAAGTGTCACTATTAAAGGATTGCTGAGCTAGGACTTGGTTCTTAATGGAGTGATTTTTTGAGGGGCTTTTAGCCCCTTTTTCTATGGCTGCTTGTTGCTCGACTTTTAATGATAGGCCGGTGCTTAACTTTTTCATGAGTTAGTGTCTAGCGACCTATCACTAATGTAAAACGGTATTAAGTTGCGATAGTTCCGCTTGGGAAGCCTTGGTAGGGTATGCCTGCACCAATTGTTTCGTTGGAATAAATCCAAAGGCCTGCAAAAACTAATGCTAAGATTGCGGCAATAATTCCTACCGTAGCTGCGAGTACCGCCAATATAGTCAAAATTATTGCGGCCACTAAGAAAATTATGCCAATAGGTGCTCCAATAATAGATGCTGCGGCAAGGCCTACTATGACCGCGCAGATGGCAGCGAGAATGCCAAGTGCGCTAGTTGTAATGCCGCTGATCACAGCTACCGATACACAAATTTCTTTTAGTAGCTCAAATAATTTATTTCGGTCTTTGGCGGAAAGTGTTGTTGTTTGGAACTCTATATCAACAACGGCGGCGAACTGACTTTGAAACTCATCACGGATCTCCTCGGGGAATTCAAATTTCTTGTCGATGCCAGGGTATATTTCTTGAACACGACTATCTGTCACAATGGTTGCTAGCACAATCATGTAGTTCTTGGCTGATATCTTGCTTAATTCTCTGCGGCTATCATGGTTGCAGCTTGTGATTTCATCGGCAATGTTTGTGTTCAAATCCTTAAGTTCTGGGTTCGTCATGAAATCAGAAAGTGCAGACCTATCTATTGCCATTTCACTGGAAACTTGTCCTGTGAGTTGGTTGAATGCTTGAAGGTCATCAAAGCCTAAGTTTGTATGAGGGAAGTGGGCTCTAAGAAAGTTTATTCCTTCCATTGATACGTTTTGGGCCAGTAGGCCGAGAGCGTTTGGTGGAAGAATATGGATTCTAGTTGTAGACCGTTCACAACCTAGCCAGCCACATGCTTTGGCGGTTAATTCAAGGTTGCCGGTTGAGTCTTTAAAACCAATCTCAAGGCCTGCTGATAGACCTGCAACTCCGACACTAAATTCTGCGCGCGGGTTGTGAAATGAAAGTACTGCTGTTTTTGTATCCTGAATAACTCCAAAATCAATGATTGTAGTGATTTCTATGCCGACAGCGCTTACGTTCCATTTTACTTTGAAAACCAGTAAATTAATCTCACCGGAAAAACTTGCTAAATCGTTGTTGGATATATCGGTTTTTTGGCTTTCATAGGGCATAATGTTTCCTTTCAAATGATGTGTTAACGAGCAAATGCTTTGAGAGTGTTGCCGCCAAAGATGGTGGGGGCGAGCTCTTGCATGAGGTAGGGGATGGCTAACATGTGATTTGAGTGAATATCCTGCCAATCTCTGGTCATGGGCTGCCATGGCAGGGGTTTTCTTAATAATGGCAAATATGCACCCTATGGGTGTGACAAGGGTCACGCTATATGGGGTGATAACTCCGTGTTAGGACGTGAGTTCAGTTGAAGGCAGGACGTTATTCGTCGTACTGTGAGGTGTGCGCGCGCTAGATTCTGGTAAGAATTAGCTGAATCTTGGCGATTCTAGTTTGGTGGCTGGTTTGTCAGGTTGGATTATGGTGCATGAGGTGTTTTCTGCGTGAACCGGGTAAAAGAGAGTGGTTCATATCAATAAGTTCTTCGGTGAAGATGCGCTTGATGTGTGCCGGGCCCGGCTATTGTGCATCTCATCAAGAACTAAGATTATTCAATCTCCTCTTTTTAAGTTTCAATTGGGCATTTATATGCTGCCTAAATGGCGCACAGTGAAGTAGCCATTGCTCCGGTTTGGCTGCTTTGTTTCTGTCGTGCCTTTGTGTTCCTGCGCTTGCCTAAATACGTTTTCATCGGCGGGTGCTAGGGCTGTTGTTAGGCGAGATAAGAAATCCATTTCACCAAGTTTAGCTAATCTATTCTTTAACATTATTTTCTCCTGTCGTTTGATAAATATGAAGATGTGCTTTATTTATTCTTTTTACAAATTCGTAATCCGAAGCCTAAGGCTTAGAAAAATTAAGGAATAAGATGTCCTATAAGCTGCGTTCTATGTCCGGCTTGCTCGCGTTTGATGCAGCAGCGCGTCACGAAAGCCTTACGCTCGCTGCGCAGGAACTAGGGCGCACACAGTCTGCGATCAGCCAGCAAGTGAAACAGCTGGAAGATCAGACTGGGTTAACGCTTTTTGTTCGCCGCCCCAGAAAAGTTATTCTCACGCGTGAAGGGCATGCGCTCGCTGATACTGTCAGGGACCTTATACAGACCACTGAAGACAGAATTTGGCAGTTGAAAAACACCCATGATGAAAATGTTATTCGCATCACCATGGTTCACTCTTTCGCTTGGAAGTGGTTAAGCCCGCGTTTGCCGCGCTTCAATAAAATGCACCCTGAGTATGATGTGAGGTTTGATGCGAGCGATACTGCACATGACCTGGAGGCTGAAGGTTATGATTTAGGCATCAGGTACGGTCAAGGTAGCTTGGCGAGAGATGAAGCGGGTGGGTATGATTC
>JBFOLV010000322.1:0-2242 GCA_040830325.1 Kordiimonas sp.
CATTTGAAGGGGAAGGTTTCCCACTGTTAATGACAGGGGGTCTGGACTGGTGATGAAGCCAGCTTCCCCCCAAACTATTGAGGCCCAGGGGGAACCGTTTTCATCAACGGTACCAATAAAAAAGTAGGGGAGAGCCGCATAAAACTCGCGGTGTTGATCCGGCATATAGGGTCGGATTACGCGGGGAGCATAACTAGCTACCGATTGGCGCACACCCAGCTTATCCTGGATTGCGAGTTCACCATCATGGAAGGGGGTTTCTTGAGGTATCATGAGACTCTCCCGGCTTCGGGCCTTTGCTAGGGTGGCCCAAAACTAAGCTAGGCCGCCGCAGCGACGTCCGTTTTTTGCATGGGGACAAAGCCATTGAGTTTTTCGACCCGTTTTAGCCAGGCGTTAATGTTCGCATAGTCGTCGAGAGACACATGGCCTTCCGGGGCGTGTGCCACATAGGTATAAATTGCTACATCTGCGAATGTGGGGCGATCGGCCACAAGGTAGCTCCTGCCTTCAAGAACGCCATTCAAATTAGCAAGATAGGCGTGAGCTTGCTCAATCGTTTCTGTTTGGTCGTATGGAGCATTGAAAAGGGTGATAAGGCGTGCTCTGGCGGGGCCATTTGCAAGGCCTGTTGCAGAGGAAACAAACCACTGTTCGGTGGCCGCAAGTCCTTCCGCATCTTCAGGCAACCAAGTGCCGTTGTCATGCTTTCTACCAAGGTAGGTCAGGATTGCAGTGCTTTCACTGATAACAGTTTCACCGTCTACCAGCACAGGTACTTTGCCCGCTGGATTAAGTTCGGTGAACCAATCTGACTTATGCTCGCCTTTGGCAAGGTCTACATCAATGATCTCGGCTTCGAGACCGAGCAGGGAAAGGGCAAGCCGAATGCGGTGTGCATGGCCTGATAGGGGAAAGCTATATAGCTTTAGTTTGGTATCTGTCATGTTTTCCTCACTATTGTGACTGGGGTGTACCGATCTGTTCATACAAGGTGTACTGATCTGTACATGTTGTCAAGGGTTTTTGAGGAAAGAAATTATAACTCTCTTCATAAATTACTGTTAATTGATTGATATTTATATGTAAATTGACAGCACATTGAATTTTTTGGTCTGAAGTGGTATGTACTGATCGGTACATACTTGGGAGAGAATCGGATAATGGTTGCGTCAAAAAGAGACGAGCTAGTGCATGAGGCGCTGCAGATTTTTTACCGAGAGGGGTTTCATGCGACCGGGATGGATAAATTAGTTGCGGAGACCGGCATATCTAAAACATCCATGTATAAGCATTTTAGAACCAAGGAAGATTTGATCCTTGCCACACTCCGGCTACGGGACGAACAGTTTCGAAACAATTTTGCGCGCCGCGTTGAAGAATTGGCGGATACTCCGCTGGAGCGATTGAAGGCCTTTTTTGATGCGCTCGGGGAGTGGTTTCAGGACGATAACTTTAAAAGTTGTATGTTTATCAAAGCCTCTTCTGAGTATCAGGATGCGAAACATCCAATTCATGCGGCAGCGGCAGAGCATAAGCGCTTGCTGGCCCATTATTTTGAAGAACTTGCCAAGGCTGCAGGACTTAACGATGCAGAGGGGTTGGCCCGCAGGTTACTGATCCTCGCGGAAGGGGCCATTGTCATTGCACATCTTCACGGCGTTGAGAATGTGGGAAATGATGTAAAAGCAGCCGCAGTCGCCCTTATTGATACGGCATGCTAACTAGGCATCCCGATCTAGCCATGCCATAAAAGGGTATGTACAAAACGGTTCTACAATATGGTGGCCTTTTGGCTCTCTTTCTCGTAGCGCTTGAGACAGCCAGGCGTTCTTATCTGGTACAGTTTACGTCCATTGAGTTGTATGTGGCGGTGGTCGCTGTGATTTTTCTGGCTTTGGGCGGGTGGGCCGCCCAGCGGATTTTCAAGCGTGACAACGCTGAGGTCAGCAAAAAACTCAAGGTGCTTGATCCATCAGACTTTAGCGAGCGTGAACTGGATGTTCTCCTGTTTCTTTGCCATGGCGACGCAACTAAAGATATTTCATTGCACCCTGAGATTAGGGCAAATACACTGAAGGCGGATCTGAAAAATATCTCCATCAAGTTGCAAGTATCCAACAGGACCCAGGCTGCAGCTGAAGCTAAGTTATTGAAAATCATTGGATAGGCCTGAGATCACCTATTTGGGTGACGACATTGGTGCCTATCATTGGTTAGCTGAGCGCTGTTTCTGTCAAAA
>JBFOLV010000323.1:0-3029 GCA_040830325.1 Kordiimonas sp.
CGACGAGACGGAAAAAATAGAATGTTAGCTTTTACACCCAAAATGGCTCCTTAGCGCACATAATCTATACGATTTAATCATACTCCTAATTTGATTACGCACCAAATAGAGAACCCCTCCATTTATTTTTTTAAAATAGAATTTTTCTAAACCTCAACTTCAACCTCTTTAAATCCCAATAATAAGATTAGTCCCAATTTTGGAGATCCCGAATTTGGGATTTCAATACTCTCCGATAAATTAACATATACAAATCAATAACTTAAAGCATGGCACGCAAGTTGCCATAGGTAACTCTAATAAAGAAAACGGCAACAGCATGCATTGTTGCTACCGAGTGACGATAGTGAGGTACTGATGGATATTGCGGTAACAAAAAAGAAATCCGTTAATTTTAAGCGGATTGGGATCATTGCTCTAATAGTTGCGCCAATAGCGTTTCTTGCGCACTACGTATGGGTGTTGGGCCAAGCAGACTTTGGTGTTGAAAGTGAAACTGTCGTTGTAGGCGAAGTAAAACGCGGCAATTTCAAAGTATCTGTTCGTGGAACAGGAACCTTAGTACCTGACAAGATACGTTGGCTTTCAGCTGAAGTTGAAGCCAACGTTACCAGCTTGGCTGTAAAAGCGGGAAATCAAGTTAAAACGGGTGACCTGCTCGTGGAACTTAGTAACCCTCGCCTTGTTCAGGAACTCGCAGAAACACAGTGGCAGCTCGAGGCTGAGGAAGCAGAACTTAAAGCCGCACAGGTTGCACAAGAATCTGCTCTTCTCGAACAAGAAGCCAATGTACTCAACGCTAAGTTAGACTACGAAAGCAGCTCACTGGAATATGTGGCTCAAGGCGAACTTATTAGCATAAACTCTGCAGGCGCAGCACCTAGGATTACCTATAAAAAAACTGGTCTTGAGACAGACCTTTATAAACAGCGCTGGTTAATTAGCCAGAAACGCCGAGACAAAATGCGGGAAAACCTAGCAGCTCAGAATAATGCTCGTGCAGCTAGGTTAAACCTAACTAAAAAGCGACTGGAGCGCATTCAGCAACAAGTGGATGACCTTCAGGTAAAGGCTACAATGGACAGCATTGTACTGGAGATGCCCCTTGAACCAGGGCAGCGCATAGTGATGGGAAGCAACATCACGAAACTTGCTGAGCAAAATTCCCTGATCGCCGAGTTGCAAATTCCTGAAATCCAGATACGCGGCGTTGCACCCGGTCAGCCAGTAACGATTGATACCCGTAACAGCAAAATCAACGGTGTCGTTTCACGCGTGGACCCAGCTGTAGTGAATGGTAGCGTACAAGTTGATGTCACCTTCACAGAAGAACTCCCTGCCGACGCCCGCCCTGACCTGAGTGTTGACGGAGAGATAATAATTACTGAAATTGCCGACACACTCTATGTAGATCGGCCGTTATTTGCGCAAAGTCAAAGCCGGTCGTCTTTCTACAAGCTGAGCCCAGATGGCCAGTTTGCTGAACGTGTTGAGGTGACAGTGGGCTCTGGTTCTGTAAATCAAATACAGATCACAGAAGGCCTTAATGTCGGCGACAAAATTGTCACCTCCGACGTTTCCCGTTTCGAAACTTATAAAAAAATCAGAATTAAGTGAGGATAAAATGAGTAAAGTTTTGATCAAACTCGAGAACCTAAAGAAAATCTTCTATACGGAAGAAGTAGAAACCCATGCACTGAATGACATCAGTCTTACCATTACCGAAGGTGAATATGTCTCAATCGCAGGTCCATCTGGTTGCGGAAAATCAACACTGCTTTCATTGTTGGGCCTGCTTGATACATCAACTGAAGGTAAATATGTACTCGCTGACCATGATGTATCCAATATTTCCAAAACTGAACGTGCCCGCATCAGAAACCAAGAAATAGGTTTTATATTTCAGTCATTTAACCTGATTAGCGACCTTGACGTTGAGGAGAACGTAGAACTCCCGCTCACTTACCGTAGTGACTTAAGTAAGCAAGAACGCAAAAAAATGGTGCAAAATGCTCTGGCTAAAGTGGATATGGCTCACCGGGCAAAGCATTTCCCCGCACAGCTGTCCGGTGGTCAACAACAGCGTGTCGCGGTAGCTCGAGCCATAGCAGGTAATCCCTCAATCTTACTTGCTGATGAGCCAACTGGAAATCTGGATTCTAAAAATGCAGAATCCGTTATGGAACTGCTTGAGCAACTGCATGCAGAAGGTGCAACTATTTGCATGGTAACGCACGACCCCCGTTCAGCAGAAAGCGCCGACCGCACGATTGAAGGTCTCGACGGCCGAGTAGTGTCCGACAGAACACATGGCTTCCCTGAAGCTGCGTCCGCATAAGGAGGGAACCATGATAGCGCTTAATGACCTAAAATATGCCGTCAGGCTGTTATCCAAACGGCCAGGTTTCACCGCTTTGACTACGTTAGTTATGGCAACAGGTATTGGCCTCAGTGTTTACCTTCTCAGTTTCTTTAACACCGTTCTGGTAAAGGACTTTGAATTTAGGGACAGCGATACTCTCTACCATATCAGCGGCTCCTTGAACGGAGCTAGAGAAACCAACGAACTTCTTCTCCATGACCTTGAAGAAATTCGTACAAATTTGAAAGGCATCAAGGAGTTCAGCCTCTACACACAACATAGCGTTAATGTCGCAGGAAGAGACGGCGCACGGCGCTATAGCGGTGTTTCGGCTGAAGCTAACTTCTTTGATCTAACGCGTACCAAACCGGTAATTGGCAGAGAGTTCAGAGCAAGTGAAAGCCAACAAGGTGCGGAAAAGGTAGTCATCATTGGATATGAGGTTTGGCAAAACCAATATGCAGGTGATACGGCTGCACTAGACCAAATTATGCGGATCAACGGTGATAGCTACCGCATTGTAGGCGTGATGCCTGAGGGTTACTTCTTCCCTGCGGCGGCTGAGATTTGGTTGCCAATTTACGAAAAAGCAAATCAGGTTAGACGGGACGATGCCGGTAGTTACTATGCCCTTGTCCATCTAGATCAAGATACTACAGCGGAAGAC
>JBFOLV010000324.1:0-11236 GCA_040830325.1 Kordiimonas sp.
ACGCTTTCTAGTTATCTGAATGAGGGTGCTGCGGAATTGACAACTGTTAGAAGCAGGATTGAAGCGCTTGAAAATCAGTTAGAGCTAGAGAAAGCAAAGCTCGCCAGCATTGATAATGTATCGCTTAACGATGTGAACGCTGAGTATCAAGCGCTGGAGATGGAGCTACAGTTTGCGACTGACCTATATAAAACAACTATAGTAGCGTTAGAGCGCGCGCGCGTTGAAAGCTATCATAAGTTAAAGCATTTGATTGTCATTCAGTCACCTACTTTGCCTGATGAGGCTGCTTACCCGCGTAAGCTATATGATCTTGCCACGCTGTTTATTGGCCTTACTTTGCTATACGGAATTATAACCATGATCCTCGCAACCATTCGGGAGCACCGTGATGTGTAATCTTAGCTCTACTGCATGGATGAAGAACGCGGCTTTTGCTGTATTTGCATCAATGATGGCTCTTGTCATTCTTGGGCAACCGGCTTTGGGTCAAGCAACCGCTGAACCTCAGGAAGGTGCTACGACGCCTGAGGAGGTTGTTGAAACAATTGATGATAAACAAGCGTTTGGTAGTTGGATCTTTGGTGGCGAGTTTGCCAACCAGTCGTTCGTTGGTTTCAATCCTGACTATGTGGTTTCGGTTGGGGATACGATCAGCCTGAAGCTTTGGGGCGGTTTTGATTTTACCGGCACGCTCCCGGTGGATCCTCAAGGTAATATTTTCGTACCGAAGGTCGGCCCTGTTAAGGTGCAAGGCGTTAAAAATAGCGACCTAAACGTTTTTGTAAGCGATTCAGTAAAAAAAGTTTTCCGTACGAATGTAGGCGTATATGCAAGCCTCGGCGGCGCCGAGCCGGTTAAAGTATTTGTCACTGGTTTTGTGAAGCAGCCAGGACTGTTTGCAGGTCATTCCTCTGATTCCGTTCTATACTTTTTGGATCAAGCAGGCGGTATTGATCCAGCGCGCGGTTCTTTCTTGAATGTGCGGGTTCTCAGGAATGGCGCCGAGTATAAGTCAGTAAACCTTTATGACTTCATCCTATCGGGCAGCCTGCCGGTGTTCCAGCTCAGGGACGGCGATACCATCATTGTTGCTCCGGTTCTCTCGCAGGTTGGTGTCTTCGGCGAGGTGCAAAACGCAAGCCTGTTTGAATTTGATGGCGGATCTATCAAGGTCGCTGATTTACTAGAAATGGCGCGTCCGCAGCCGCAAGCCACCCATGTGCGTATCAGTCGCAATAATCGCACGCGTACAGAAGTTGAGTATTTCTCAATTGCAGAAGCAGCTTCCATGGAGATCGCACCAGGTGATGTTATTGACGTTATGTCCGATAAAAATAAGGGCAGCATCAGTGTGCGTGTTGAGGGGGAGCACAACAGTAGTCAGGAATTTGTGCTGCCATACGGTGCACGCCTAGGCGATTTGTTGGCACAGATTAGTTTTGGTGAAAATGCGCAAGTAAGCGCCATACAATTGATGCGTAAAAGTGTTCAAGTGCGTCAAAAAGAAATGTTGCACGCGCAACTGCGCGCTCTCGAAAGTAGTGTACTCACTGCTCGCTCCAAAACAGTGAAGGAAGCCGAACTTCGTGAGCGTGAGGCCGACCTCATACTGCGCTGGGTTGAGCGCGCGGAAAAAATTGAACCTCTCGGTATGGTGTCACTAGCGGGCTCTGCATCTCGGGATGATATCTTGCTGGAATCAGGGGATGTGGTTCGTATACCGCGTATCAGCAACCTCGTAATGGTGCACGGCGATGTATTGTTCCCGAGCGCTATGGCATTCAGGCAAGGCCAGACAATTGCGGGCTATATTGACCAGTCAGGTGGTTTTGCACAGGGCAAAAATAGCGTGAATATTTTGTTGTTGCACCGTGATGGTACATTCACAAAAGTGAAAACAGGCAATATCAGAAGCAAAAAAATACGCGTAAATGCTGGCGATGAGATATTCGTTCTGCCGCGCGTACAAACCAAGCATGTTCAAATTGCATCTGACATTATCAATATCTTTTATCAGCTTGCACTATCCGCTGGTGTTGTATTGCGGCTCTAGATTGAGCCTTGGTCAAGGGGCCTGAAGTGAACAGCAAGCTACGCAAACTTTATGAGAATCCAGTCGCCTATTGTCTGGATTCTAAGCTTGGTTTCTTGCGCTCTATTGGCGACCATTATTACAACAAGCAGACAAAACGCTATGCCGCGATAGGTGCTGCAAACAGTGAGCGTAAAGTTACGGTTATTATGACGGCATATAATACTGGTGACCTAGTTGCGGATGCCGTTCGTTCCGTTCTTGCACAAAGTCATTCAAACCTTGATCTGATGATTATAGATGACGCAAGCAGCGATGATACTTTGTCCATTTTGAAGGAAATGGCTTCGAGTGACGAACGGATCAAACTGTTTCACTCACCAGTTAATCATGGAACTTACTGGTCAAAAAATTGGTGTTTAGCAAATGCGGCTGGTGAGTTTGTGGCTTTTCACGACAGTGATGATATCTCTGCCCCCCAGCGTTTGCAGATGCAATTAGGAGCCATGTTGGACGGTGCGGGCGCAGATGCGGTGACTTGCCGCTGGAACCGTGTAACACCAAACGGTGATGAGATTACTATTGATGGCTCCACTTCTCGGACTGCTATTATCAGCACCATGATACGGCGTGAAAAAGTAGTAAAGGAAGCAGGCTTTTTTGATACCGTACGCATTGCTGCAGATACTGAATATCACATGCGTATTGCGAAGATATTGGGGCGGCGGAGAACCAGAAACTTACGGCATGTTCTATACACTGGTTTGCTAAGGGACCAATCGCTGACGAGAGGCCCCGAAGGGGGATTTAACTGGAAAGAAGATGGTAATGCGATTACCCGCTCCCTTTCTGGAAACCGGGCAGAGTATGGCGCTGCTTTTAAAAAATGGCATGCTGAGGCTCAATCCCTTTACGTTGGATTTCCACAATCGAAACGTCCTTTTGAAGTGCCACTAAGTCTTCTAGAGGCATGTGATGATATAGATATGGCTCAAGTTGAGCATATTAGCTCTGGCGGAGTTCATTAGAATGGTAAAAGCAGTAACCAAAACGGGTACTTTGGGACAGCTCTTATACCGTCTTAGGGAGTGGCGCTGGCCTGAGGCGCTTCAATCCTTACTAGATGATAGCATGTTTGTAGCTGATGCTGATATCGTGGCGGCCTTACAGGACACATACGGTCCCTTTAAGTGCAAGCTTAGTACACCTGACGAATATTCAGATCAGCTTCATAAGGGCATATCAAAACTGATCTTCTTTTGCCGAAATGGTGAACGGACGCGAGTTAAAAAGGCGAAGTTGCTTTATCCGGAGCTAGAGGTTTTTTCAGCTACCTATGATTTGGCTGGGGTTAGCGTTGGAGGAGGTGGCTATTTTGAATGGGAACAACCCAAAGCGGAAGAGGCCCAAAAGAACCCAGTTGTAATTATCGCTCCGCCAGGCAGTGATGTTGAATACTTTGCTGAAACGCTTCGCAGGAATAACGTTTGCGATGCAAGAGAGTATGTTAACCGAACTGTAGCGACATGGGCTGCAGAACAAGATGATTTTTCTCTGCTGCGTTTTCTTCAAGGCGTGAACAAAAAACACGGAAGAGAGCAGCTCCAACTCATATTGTATACTGATGTACTAGAAGACCTGATGAGATACACAGGCTTTAGTTTTGACCGGTTCTTGTGGCTGGCAAAAAAAAGCAGTGTACAGGTACTTTTTTTCACTCGGCGCGATAAATCCACGCAGTCAGCGCTGTTGGCACAGCTTGATGAGGAACTAGGGCGATCATATTGGGCTTCGGGCCAATTGGCTCAAGAATGTATCAATGACCCTGAGCTTAGAGAGGATACTGCTGATCAGTTCCTGAACTGGTTACTTAGAATTGAGGCACGGATTGAACAGCAGCTCGCGAAGCTTAAAAAGTTCAAATATCTGACGCTTGAAGAAACTGTTGAAAGCCCCGTCGAGGTAACAGAAGCAATCGCAAACTATTTAGGGCGGCCAGTAGACGGTGAAGTAGAGTGGCCGGAATATGCACGTCCTTATAAGAAACGACCAAATTTGGTGAAGTTTGCGAATAATTACCGGCAAGCCCTTATTGATAGGTTGGGTCTGCGCATGAATGAAGAAGGCTCATATGTATCTGATGCAGAGCTTATAACAAAAAACTAACTGCTCACTTAGCTTTCAATGCGAATTTCACTAACTGCAAGGCTTACATAGGCATCTATACCTTCCGCGAGTGGGGCTATGCCGGGAGACTGGATTCTCAGCAAATAGTAGGGGCGCGGTGGCATGACTGGCAGTGTGCCTGAATATACCCACCGATTAAACCCTCTGCGGGACAAACTGAAATCAATCTCCTGTTCGTCGATCCAGAGTGTTGCCCCTTTCAAGAAACGGCGTTTTGTGAAGCCACAGCCTCTTATACTAAGCTGTCTGGGTTCAGATAAGTCTATTGGCAATAGAAGGGAACCAATTCGGCCCATCCAGCGGAAAGCCGTACCGTCTCTACGGTTTCCCAAATGACTCCAACCCGTACCCATGAATTCATCAGATTCAGCTAAAATATGTGCTGACTTTGGCTGTGCAGGAAAATCACTGGTAGTAGGACGTTCACTTGCCGCCATTTCGGCTTCAAATCGATCACGCTGAACTGTCAGCAGGGCATCAACAAAGTCTACCGCAGCCTTTGGAAAGCGCGGCTCAGGAGTCTTGAAAGAAAGAACATTGTCGCCAGCATTATTTATGTTTTCAGCCATGGGAGCACCATTTCAAATCTAGTGGTGTGCAAGCAAGTGTTTTCAGTAGTTGCTCAAACGTTAAAGGGTAATGGTTAACAGGATGTACAGCAGATAGAGAAAATTGAATAACGCCTTGCATATCTGTGGTGATAACTGCGGGGCTATCATTTTTTAACAATTGACTTGTTTGACTATTCGCTACCATAAACCCTACTTCTTTGCCTGAAGCTCCAACTCCGATTGAAAGGCTGTAGTCTCCTGGTACGCCGGATATTAGGAGGCAGTCGATTCGGTGTTCTGTTTTATTTAGCTGCCAATAAGTGCCTGATTTCTCCAGGAAACCACTAGTTGGTTGCCGAGTTACTTCGGCATGAACATCTGGTGCAAAATCAATAGGAAGCCCGCCTGGGATTTGAGTGTCGTCCGGCGTTAGGGGCCGAGCCTTAGGAAGGCCCTCTATTACGCAGTCAAAGGTAATCGCGTTTTGAATGTCTTTGAGCTTTTGGCAGACAGTCGCCCAATCAGAGGCTTCAGGCATATGAAAATGGTCTGCGGTCTCTGACGGAGAGGCTTTCGTTTCTATTAATAAGCTTTCATAGCCAAGAAGGGCCAACATAACTGGTGCAGTTTTCCCCGTAGCTTTACAAAGAGTTTCTGACAGTTCAGGCGTGGCGAATCTGGGACTTCGGTTCCAGTCAATGAATGGAAAGAGTTTGGTAACTAGTGCTTGAGCTGGGACCGCCCCGATCAAGGCATATGGTATTTGTGTGCCTATAGGGGGCAAGGCAATCTCGGTCGCCTCAGCTGCTTTTTGTTCTGTCGGTTTTGCCCTGACAGAATCGATTTTTGGGGCTGCCAGAGTCAAGGGCCCCATTTGGGTAGATAAAATTTGCTCAGTGAGTGCGGCTTTTTTTTGGTCTAATGAAACGGTTTTAATAAAGTTCCGAGCGCCCTTTTCGAGCCATTCACGAACGCGGCTATGGCCTATCAATGAAGCGAGGGCAGCTACCAACTGATGAAGGGCATCTGCATGAGGTATATTGAGGCGTGTATCAGCAGGCAAGTGTCTTACCCATGGCTGACTAGCGGTTACAATTGCTTTACCTGAACTTAGTGCCAAAGTTAATGCTGCGGACGGTAAACGGTGATTCTTATCTAAAAGGCATGTAACATCTGCCCTTGCAATACGATCGGCTAAGTCGGGTTCACTGCCAGTTAGTAGCTGACAGGTAATTTCTTTCCCAAACGACTGAATAACGTCGACCGCTTCTGCAATTGCCCCGCCGCCAATTGTTACGATATCGAAACAACTATCTTCACGTTGCTGACCTAAAGGGGAAGTTGGCGCAATCGCCAATGAGAGATGGTCATTTGATTGCTTAACGTGCGCTGCAATCTGTGTTAGCGCATCAAAGCTTTCTATTTCAGAAGCGATGGATTTTGATATGCGTGTACCTCCGGTGAGGGAGTGTGCCACATGCCGACCTGATCTTCCGAGGGACTGCTCAAGATACTCATAGTAGGCCTTTGGGTATTTTGCCTGCGCTTTATGGTGCCCGAGCAGTAGGTTGTGGAGAGTGGTGTCAGCGTTAATCCAGGGGGCAGGCGCTTCTTCTAGTAGACGGAGTGCAAATAAGCTCTCGTAGCTATCGTCCAAAATATAGAGTCTTTTCGCTGTTCTATAAGATTTGGTATAGCTACGTAATTCTCGTTCCCGAATGATAGTGATGGTGTTCGGAAAACCTGTCGGCGGTGGTGCGTAGTCACTTATCACTAATGTGACGGCCATTTGATCACCGAAGAATAGCGCTAGCTGTGTTGATACACCCGCAGCGGCGGCACGCGATGGTGCAGCAGGCCCTATGAGTAGAAGCTGTGCGGTACTCACGAGGTTCGCTCCGGGAAAAGTTTGTCGAGCGCAGATTTTTGTGCATCGCTATAATTGCTGAATATCATTCGACCGCTTTGTCCCAGTGCCTCGATAGAATTGGGTGCTTTGGATAATGCAAGTAGACCATCGCACATTGATTTAAGAGTTTTATGTTGGTGATGCGGTTCAGGCGTTTCAATGCCCATCATGGCGTCTACTGTAGCGATAAGTGGTTTACCAAAACTAAGCGCTTCAACTGATTTGATTTTAAGCCCTGTTCCGCCAATGTTAGGGTTTAGAATTATATCCATATCCCGATAGAAATCATCTACATCATCAACGAAACCAAGCTTTTCGAATGGGCAATCAGACGCTACATCACTGCCACATATGGCGCCAGCGAGTTGAAAAGATAATTGGTTATGCAGCTCTGGGTACTGCATAAGTTCCTGTGTGAACTTATGCAGGGAGTGCTGATTGATTGGATTGTTACTGGCAAGGTAGCCAACTTTTATTTTGTCTGTTTTCTGATCAGAGGATTTGGTCAAAAAATTTGGCGGAACATAGTGGCCAAGCGTTTCTACTTTCGAATCCGTTGCTTGACGAAATGTCGCCGCTTCACTGGACTGAATTGCGAGAACAACATCGGCCCGGTCTAGCGCTTTTTTCTCCTCAGCACGTGTTGTCGAATACCAACTGGCCTTCATGCCGTCGCGCTTCAGGTTTTTGTTTCTTCCAGCAAACATATCATGTGTATCAAGATACTTAGGGATACCGGTTGGTACCTCTTCGAGCCAGCGACTGAACCACACATAATTTGCGAGGCAGTGGCTGATATCCCAGATGCTCAGGATTCGCTGAGTGATATCTGTGACAGCAGGGACATACCAATCATCAATAAGATGGTGATTGCGCTTAGACTGTTTCCTGGGAGCAGGATCGTGCGGGAGAATATAGACATGCTCCCACGCTTTGCGCATGGCAAGTTCTTGGCTGTCAGATAGACCTTCAAGGCCGCCGTAGACAAAATGAATACTGTAGCCGCGTTTCTGAAGTGTTTTGCAAAGCGAATAAACACGCGCACGATTGCCGTGATCTTGAGGGTGAGATGGGATGGGGGATGTTACCAAAACTTGCATACTGTGTTTGGCGCAATGCCATCCCTTTGATTCGATTTCCTGAGCAGAACCTTTTGGCTCTAACTCCATGATTTTTTAGCAAAATAGGATGCTGTTCCTTGAAACGCAAAATATTTGCGCGACAATAGCGCTATAACCTGAATGCTGGATTACTGATTCTGTAGGAATTGCCACGCGTGGGCGACCATATCATCCAGGTTTGGATATTGTGGTTCCCAGTTAAAGGTTTGTTTGGCTTTTGATGGATTCGCGACAAGGGTTGCGGGGTCACCCGGGCGGCGGGCTTCTTCAATAGCAGTGAAGTCTATGCCTGTTACACGTCTTGCTGCTTCAATGACCTCACGTACAGAAAAGCCTGTGCCAGTCCCGAGGTTGAAGGCGTCATAGAAACCGTCAGAATCGCTCGACAGTGCAAACAAATGGTCTAGTGCCTTGATGTGGGCATCTGCTAGATCACACACATGGATATAGTCGCGGATACAGGTGCCGTCTGGTGTTGGATAGTCCGTGCCGAACATTTTAATGTTGTCGCGTTTGCCTGCTGCAGCTTGTAGTACCAGTGGGATTAGGTGTGTTTCCGGGTCGTGCCGTTCACCCAGTCTACCTTCTGGGTCAGAACCAGCGGCGTTAAAATATCTGAGCGCAATGGATTTCATTTTATCGCTTACGGCGATGTCGCGCAGCATACATTCAACGGCCCATTTAGTTTGGCCGTATGGATTGATAGGCTGTTTGGATAGGGTTTCACTGAGCGAATCAACATCATCCACTTGGCCGTATACAGCAGCGGTGGAGGAAAACACCATAGTGCGCACATCGGCCTCAAGCATGGCACTAATAAGGCTCAAGCTGCCGCTGGTGTTATTGTCATAGAATTTCAGCGGATCAACAACGCTTTCGCCAGCTTCAATGAAGGCTGCGAAGTGGATTACAGCATCGATATGGTGATTCTTAAAGACAGACCGCAGTAAGTTAGAATCACGAATATCTCCCTCTACAATCTCACCCCCAGCAACTGCGTCTCTATGCCCATTGCTAAAATTATCTAGGGTAACAGTGCGATAGCCACGTTTTAGTAATGCTGCAACTGTGTGGGAGCCAATAAAACCGGCACCGCCCGGGACTAATATTGTTTTCATTATCAATACCTTAACTGAATTTAGTGCGAAGGGATTGTGCGCCAATTACTATTGTGACTAAGTTGCTATATATATAGACGCGCCTTTACCATTGCGGAAACGCCTTTTTTTAGCTAACTCCTGTGGCCATGTAAATTGGCTGGATATTGAATTTTCAAGCCGTTTGGTTTTTGGGGAGGGTGTAAACCTGATGCGTATTCTTTTTGTTCATAATAATTTCCCAGGCCAGTATCGTCGGATTGCCAAGTACTTGGAAGACTTTCCAGAATTCAAGATGGCGGCGGCCACACTGGAAACAAATCAGCAAAACCATCCTTTAGTTAGGGCTAAATATAAGCCCCACCGTGAGGCGACAAAAGGTATACATCCAGCTTTGGTATCTACAGAGCGTGCCACAATAATGGGGCAGGCTGCCTATAGCTCTTTGCTGGATATGAGGAAGAGAGGTAGCAAGCCTGACGTCATCATGTCTCATTCAGGTTGGGGGGCGAACATGTTTCTCAAAGATGTGTTTCCTGATGCCAAGTTATTGACCTATTTTGAATGGTATTACCATTGTCACAATAGTGATGGTGACTTTTTTAGAGACGAGCCTTATGGCCCGAACGATGAATTAAGGCTTCGCATGAAGAATACGCCTATCCTCCATGATTTGGCAGCGATGGATTGGGGGCAATCCCCAACACAATTTCAACACAGCAAATTACCTGAAGTCTTTAGTGATAGGGTAAGTATCTTACATGACGGTGTAG
The DNA here is from genome assembly GCA_040830325.1 of Kordiimonas sp. GTDB lineage: Bacteria > Pseudomonadota > Alphaproteobacteria > Sphingomonadales > Kordiimonadaceae > Kordiimonas. Next base: position 9,674 of record JBFOLV010000324.1, read on the forward strand.
ATGTAGACTTTTTTAGTCCGGCAGAAGGTACCGCGCTAAAGGTTGGTGATATTGAGCTGACTGCAGTCGATGAGGTTATTACTTATGTAGCGCGTGGCATGGAAGAGTATCGCGGTTTCCCTCAATTCATGGAGGCAGTTTCCATACTTCAGCGGCAACGCCCGAATCTGCATGTGATTATACTAGGAAGTGACCGAGTAGCTTATGGGGCTCAACGTGAAGACGGTAAAACATATAAAGAATGGGCAATGGAAACCTTTGAGTTTGATCATGACCGTTTGCACATGATGGGGCTTCAGCCGCTTGAGTTCTTCCGCGATATGATGCGCATTACGTCTGCGCACGTGTATCTCACAGCGCCCTTTGTTCTCTCTTGGTCGCTCATGGAGGCCATGAGTGCGGGGGCACTGATTATTGGTTCTAACACAGATCCATTGCATGAAATGATAACTCACGGCGAAAACGGTGTTTTAACACCATTTTTTGAGGTGGATAAGCTTGTGGATCAAGTGAATCAGGTGCTGGATAACAAATCTGAGTTTCGTTCATGTAGGGTTAAGGCTCGTGAAACTATCGTTGCCTCCTATGCTACGCGTGATCTATTGCCAAAATATAAGCAACTGATCGAAAATGTTGCAAATGGGCAACGGTGTAGCTGCTAGGTAAGGTTTTTTAATATTGCACACACTGCGTTGTTGAAAAGTTTCATCAGGAGTGGTCATGTGCGAACTGATACGTCAATGGCATTGTTTTATCTTGACTAATAATGGCTCGAGAACAATTATGCGGTTGACAAAAAAGGCTTTCTCTATGTAGAGAGGGTCGCTAGGGGGCTATTGAATATTGCGTTCGTGCCTCACTTAATAGATATTTGGTTGCCTTTTCAGGAGGAATACTATGGCAGACATTAATGGTACAGGCGCAGCGGATACGTTGCCAACTCCAGGCGTTGATGCGTCTGGGGATGATGTGTTTAACCCAGGTGCGGGTAACGATACGGTAGATGCGGGTGCTGGTAATGATACAATCAACTACACATCTGGTGTTGATTCAATTACTGGTGGTGCTGGCACTGATACGGTGGTTGTTGACGCTGATATCGTAACAACGTCAGAGTTTACAGCGTACAATATTGCGGGTCAGTCAGATCTGGACCTAGCTGGCGGTGGTGCTGATCTTCAGCTAAACGGTGTTGAGAAGATCCAGTTTAAGAATGGTACGCTTGATTTAAATGCTGGTGTGATCCAGTATTTTGGCGCTGAGTTAGGTTTGACGACAGCTGCTGGTACAGTAACGACAGGCGCCGGCGGTGCAGATGCAATTACTGTTGGTGTAGTGGATGTTAACACGGGCGAAGCTGCGGCTGCTGATGTAATTGACCCTAATGTTGCTTTTGTCTCTATCACGAAAATCAACGGAAAAGACGTGTCTTTTGGTACGGCTGTCACGCTTTCTGGTGGTACAGTTACCGCTACAGATGCTGCCACAGATACGTAGCGGTAACTGTACCACCAGAAAGCGAACTACAAAGATGATGTGGAAACATTCACTATCACAGTATCT
>JBFOLV010000325.1:0-2644 GCA_040830325.1 Kordiimonas sp.
ATCTGGCCCACCCCTAAAAACCTGGGAACGTATGCGTAAAGAAGACCCTCTCGCATGGTGCCCTGAGGGTGATGGTGGCAGAGGCTTTTGGTCGGTAACACGCCATAAAGACCTTATGGAACTTAACCGGCAGACTGACCTATTGAGTTCCGCGCGCGGTATCCGTATCGAAGATCAATCCGAAGAAGAATACGAAGCACGCAAAACCTTTCAGGAAACAGACGGCGCCGAACACCGCAAAATCAGAATGCTTATGAATAAGGCTTTTTCAAAGCCTATGGTTGCTAAGTACGAGCAACAAATCCGACAAATTGTCACTGATATATTCGACAATGTTCTGCCCATGGGCACTTTTGACGCAACTGAAGAAATCGCTCGCTGCCTGCCCATGCGTATGCTTGCGCAAATTCTTGGCGTACCCGCAAGTGACGCGGACTGGCTCGTGGAAAAAGGTGACCAACTTATCGCCAACACAGACCCAGAATATAGTGACTTTGTAATCGATAAGGTCAACACCGAAGAATACCGGATGTTGCCCTTCAGGTCGCCCGCTGCGATTGAGCTGTTTGACTATGCGAACGACATCTTAAAGCGCATCGAAAAGGGTGAAGAAGTCGGCATCCTCAGTCTTATCATGCAGACACAAAAAGACGGCACCCGCATGACGGCACCTGAATTCAGGAATTTCTTCTGCCTTGCTGTTGCTGCCGGTAATGACACGACACGCTACAGTATTGCTGCAACCATTCATGCGCTCGCCAACCAGAAAGACCTGCTGCCACAACTTCAGGCGGGCGGCGATGACATCTGGGATACTGCAACGGATGAATTTATCCGCTACGCCGCACCAACCATGCATTTCCGTCGCACGGCAACGCGTGATTTTGAGATGCACGGCAAAACAGTAAAAGCCGGTGATAAAGTCGTTATGTGGTTCGCCTCAGGCAGCAGGGACGAAACTGTTTTCCCTGATCCAATGAAATTGGATTTAATGCGGCCAAGAAATCAATATGTTTCATTTGGACAAGGCGGTCCGCACGTATGCCTCGGTATGTGGCTCGCGAAACTTGAAGTGAAGACCCTCATTCAAGAGATCGCAGCGCGGGTTGAAGACATTACACAAACTGAGCAACATGAGTTTTTAAGGTCCAACTTCATAGGCGGGATTAAACGCCTGCCAGTTGCCGTAAAGGTCAAATAACCTCGCCTACGAGCGCGGACTATTAAACACCTCACTAAGGGAAGCGACAAATGGGTGTGGAAGAAAAAGTAAGAATTTTATTTGCTGATCAGCTTAACCTCGCACGCGGGAAATACATCCCGCGGTCCTATGCGGAGCGCGGTCAGGTAAATTTCTGCCTTGGAGCGTATGCGGTAACCTATTGCCGCCAGCTTCTTGATGCACCCGGCGCAAAAATGATGGAAGGCCTTCCTGATATGGAAGCTGTCTTCGATATGAAAGATGCCCGTGATGGCTGGGATTATAACACGAAAGTTGTTATCGCAGACCTTATGGAGAACGGCGAGCCTCTAGAGCTAGATGGCCGAGGGCTATTGAAACGCACCCTCGCTGAATGGAAAACTCTAGGGTACGACATTAAAGTAGGCCTTGAGACAGAAGCATATATTTACCAGCGCGACGCGGACGGCAAATGGGTGCCTTACGACACCCCCGGTGCTTATGTTTACGGCACAGGGCCTGCAACAGACCCTGCTGGCCTCATTGATGAAATCTGGGAGAATGCAGCCAAGTGCGGCTTCAATGTTGAATCTCTCAATAGCGAATATGACAGCCCACAGTTTGAACTAACATTGCGGTATGACGATGCCCTAAGGGCTGTTGATGACATGTTTCTGTTCCGCCTGATGGCACGTGAAGTGGTAGCCAAACGCGGCTACATGCTGAACTTCATGCCCAAGCCGATCGCAAACAGCGGCGGCAGTGGTTTGCATGTCAATTTCAGCATGTGGAAAGACGGCAAAAATATGCTGAACGACGAAACAGCTGAGCGCGGTCTTTCTAAACTGGGCGAGCAAGCAATTGCAGGCATGCTTCATCACCACGAGGGCATGGCTGCCTTGATGGCACCAACAGTGAACAGCTACAAACGCCTAATTCCTGAAAATCTAGCCGGTTACTGGGCAAACTGGGGCTACGACCACCGCGGCGTCACAGTGCGTGTAAGCCAAGAACGCGGAAATGCCATGCGCCTAGAGCACCGCATGGGCGACTGTGCTGCAAGCCCCTACATGGCTGTTGCGACAGTCCTTCAAACCGCCCTGCTCGGCGTCCAAAAAGGCTACGCTATTCCTGAGCCAGAAACCGGCGATTGCTTCGAGAATGTGAACACTGACCGGCATACACCCGCCAGCCTCAAGGACGCCCTAAAGGCCCTATCAGCTGACAAAGCATTGGTTGAGAAAATCGGCGAAACAATGGTCGCCAATTTCATCCATGTAAAAGAAGCAGAACTTGCCGTCGCAAAGAACCAATCTGACGAATGGGACTTTGAATACTACAGCCCGTTTATATAGGAGACACTTCCATGTCTAATCGTTTTACTGTTGAGGGTGTCTCCCTATCGCCAGACCATTACATCGGTGGCAAGCGTATTTCATCAGCGAATACATTCCCTTCCAATTC
>JBFOLV010000326.1:0-2216 GCA_040830325.1 Kordiimonas sp.
GCCACGTTTTTGCAGTTGATATGGCACCTACATAATCAACTGGGCTTGTCTGCTTGGCTGGGGGATGAAAAGCGCCTGACGCCCCCATCGGGCACGGGTAATTGGGAGTCGTTATTTAACGGCATCTATCGTCTGCAACAAAGGCAGCGCCGCAAGCGTAAAGAGCTAACAAACCTTATCCGCCGTTTCAAAAACGGTGCGGAATCGCTTCCTGATGCCGTCGTTGTATTTAGAAGTGAAGGCAATATCGTTTGGTGTAACAAGCTCGCTCAGCATCTACTAGGATTCCGTTGGCCTGATGACTCGGGACAGCCTATTTCCAATTTGATCCGCACGCCTGATTTTATCAAATACATCAGTAAGCAAGACTTCTCCGAACCGTTAGAGATGCGCTCACCTCTCAACGTAGAGCGAATGCTTGAGCTGCGTATTGTGCCGTACACAGAAGGTGAACACCTGATGGTAGTGCGTGATGTCAGCCAGTTGAAACAGCTTGAAGGCATGCGTCGTAACTTCTTTGCTAACGTTTCTCACGAGCTTCGAACGCCAATGACGGTGTTGCAAGGTTACTTGGAGATGACCGAAGACCCAGATATGGTTGTCGGCCCTATGTGGACTAAAGCGCATGGCGTTATGACGGAGCAGCTCAACCGCATGAACAGCTTGGTTAATCAGCTGCTAACACTGTCTAAGATTGAAGCCGCACCAATGCATGAGCTCGATGAAGTCGTCAATGTACCAGCTATGCTTGAGGTTTTAGAAAAAGAAGCAGTGAGCCTGAGCGGTGATGAACAACATAAGATCGCTTTTGATGTCGATAATAGCTTGCGCGTATTTGGTGATGATGATCAACTGCGCAGTGCGATTTCAAATCTGGTTTATAACGCAGTGAAATACACGCCTCCTGGCGCTAATGTCAAAGTGCGTTGGTATCAATCTTCTCAAGGTGCTCATCTTGAGGTTGAAGATACCGGTGATGGCATTGAAGCCCAGCATCTGCATAGATTGACTGAACGCTTTTATCGAGTCGATAAAGCACGCTCTCGTGATACTGGTGGTAGTGGACTCGGCTTAGCGATTGTCAAACATGCGCTATCGCATCACGACTCACACTTGGAAATCCACTCTGAAGTGGGCGTCGGCAGTAAGTTCTCGTTCATTCTGCCAGAGCGCTTGGTGGTTCAGTGATGACGACGTTAGTAGCGCGCGTCGCTAAGGGATTAACCTTGTGTGCTTTGTTGTCAGGCACTGCTTTAGCACAGGAACTCCCCAAGTACAGTAAGCTCTCTGGCGTATCGGGCAACTTGTCTTCTGTGGGCTCAGATACGCTCTCCGGCATGACCACATTATGGCTCGAAGAATTCAAAAATCTTTACCCAAATGTGAACCCGCAGATCCAAGCTTCTGGCTCGTCGACGGCGCCACCGGCACTGACAGAGGGGACTGCGCAGTTTGGCCCCATGAGCCGCGAGATGCGATCGCGTGAAATCGAAGCCTTTGAGCGCCAATATGGCTACAAACCAACAGCGCTAAAAGTTGCTATCGATGCTATCGGGTTATTTGTTCACACTGATAACCCGATTGAAGGACTTAACTTTAAGCAACTCGATGCGATTTTCTCATCAACCCTTCGCTGTGGGGGAACTGAGTATCTGCGAACGTGGCAGCAGCTAGAGATTGAAACGCCTTGGAATGAACGTGCGATTCAAATCTTTGGTCGCAATTCGGTATCCGGTACCTATGGCTACTTTAAAGACAAAGCACTGTGTGGCGGCGACTTTAGACGCAATGTTAATGAACAACCGGGTTCTGCCTCTGTAGTGCAATCTGTCGCTTCATCGATTAATACGATAGGTTACTCTGGGATTGGCTATCAGGTTTCAGGCGCGAAACTGGTGCCTATTGCTAATCATGGCAAACAATATGTATTGCCAACACAGGAGAATGTTCAGTCTGGGCACTATCCACTGTCTCGCTTTCTTTATGTGTACGTGAATAAAGACCCTAACCGAGCGCTCTCGCCGATTGAAGAGGCCTATATTCGTTATATTTATTCTCGAGAGGGACAGCGAATCGTTCTGAAAGACGGCTATGTTCCAGTGGATTTTGAGTTTGCTAAAGGTGAACTGGCTAAGGTAGGACTGAGCATCGAGTAAGCCTGATAAACAAAAAGCGGCGTATATGCCGCTTTTTCGTTTGATTAGCAACGGTCACCC
>JBFOLV010000327.1:0-4815 GCA_040830325.1 Kordiimonas sp.
AGGAAAAACATACCGGTATTAGCTTTGTGTTATTTGACATGGAAAGCCAGGGTGTTTCAACGCGGCCAATCAAATTGATCTCGGGTTATTCACCTTTCTGCGAAACTTTTTTTGATGAAGTGAAAGTGCCAAAGGCGGCACGGGTTGGTGACGAGGGGCAAGGATGGACGATTGCCAAGTATCTCCTGACCCACGAGCGTAGTTCTATCAGTGGACTGTGGGATGCAGTTCCTCTAGGTCAGATCGCTGTTGAGAAAATGGGTTCTGTTGACGGCGAAATAGCTGACAAAATGTTGCGATACCAAATTGCCGAACATGAAATTGATTCAGCTGCATTTATGATGACACTTGAGCGTGCAGGTGATGAAGCCAAAGCTGGCGGCAGTCTTGGTGCGTTTTCCTCAATGCTTAAATACTATGGAACAGAACTCAATAAAGACCGCAATGAGCTGGTTCTCAAAGTGAATGGTTCTGACGCTTATGAGTGGGAAGGCCAGTTTTCAGATAACGGGGCTGTAGCACGTAGCTGGCTCCGCAGTAAGGGGAATTCAATCGAGGGTGGCACGACGGAAGTGCAGCTTAACATAATTTCAAAACGCATTCTTGATTTGCCAGCGTAGGGGGAAGTCATGGCTTTAATACTTAATGAAGAACAACAGTTACTCAAGGAAACAGCAGAGGGTTTCTTTGCCGATAAGGCACCGGTTTCTGCCCTTCGTAAATTACGCGATGACAAGAGCGATACGGCATTTGATCCAGCTTTATGGCAGGAAATGGCGGAAATGGGGTTTGCTGGACTTCTTATCGACGAAGACAGTGGTGGTACAGGCTTTGGATATGTGGGAGCTGGTATTGTTGCTGAAGCAATGGGTAGGAACCTTTCAGCCAGTCCATTTTTTGCCAGTACGATTATGGCAGCTTCACTTATCAAGGTGGCAGGCAGTGCAGAGCAAAAAGCTCTACTTTTGCCAGCCATAGCTGCTGGTGAGACCGTGGCAACGTTTGCTGTTGATGAATCTGGTTCTCACAGCCCCGAAATGGTTGCGATGGGGGCTGAATCAAGTAGCGGAAAATATGTACTAAATGGACTTAAGACGTTTGTACCTGATGGTGGAAATGCATCGCAGTATCTAGTGCTTGCACGAACATCAGGTGGCGCCGGAGATGCTGAAGGTTTGAGTTTATTTATAGTAGATCGCCGCGCAAACGGATTGATTGTAGATACTACAGTAATGGCCGATAGCCGGAACTGGGCGAAACTCACATTTGAGAATGTGGAATTGGATGCCGATGCGCTGGTTGGCGTTGAGGGTGAGGGAATGCGGCACTTGGAGGCAGTTCTTGACCGGGCAAGAGTGGTGATTGCTGCTGAGCTACTAGGTATATCGCAAGAGTGCCTCGATCGCACGGTTTCATATTTGCAGGAGCGCAAGCAATTCGGTGTTTTGATCGGTAGTTTTCAGGCCCTTCAGCACCGCGCGGCGGTATTGTACAGCGAGATTGAAATCACACGATCCGCTGTTCTTAAGGCATTGCAGATAGCGGATACTGATGCAGATATGGCAAAGCTTGCAAGTTTGGTGAAAGCCAAAGCTTCCAAAACCGCGGAGCTTGCAACCAATGAAGCGTTGCAGATGCACGGTGGCATAGGAATGACAGACGAGTTTGATATTGGTTTTTTCATGAAGCGGGCGCGTGTCTTACAGGCGCTATATGGCGATTATAACTATCATGCGGATCGTTACGCGAGATGTTCTGGTTTTTAAGGTGGGGATAAAATAATGGATTTAGGATTATCAAAAAAAGCGTCTGAATTACGCGATCGTGTTCGCGCATTTATCGACACCTATGTAGTGCCAGTTGAGGACGAGTTTCATGCCGAAGTGGGCAAAGGAAGTTCTCGCTGGGAGCTTACCCCTCGAATGACAGAGATTTTGGAGGGGTTAAAAAATCAAGCTAGGGAAGATGGACTCTGGAATTTTTGGCTCACAGATTCGGCTGAAGGTTATGGTCTTACTACGGTCGAGTATGCCTATCTTGCTGAGGAAATGGGACGTTCTCAGATCGCAGCAGAGGCATTTAATTGTAGTGCTCCTGATACAGGAAATATGGAAGTAATTGAACGTTACGGTACTAAGGAACATAAGGAAAAGTGGCTTAAGCCTCTTCTTGAGGGCAAAATTCGTTCTGCTTATCTGATGACAGAACCTGATGTCGCTTCGTCGGATGCTACAAATCTTGAAATGAGCGCGGTGCTCGACGGCGATGACTATGTCATTAACGGCGAAAAATATTGGGCATCTGGGGCAGGCGACCCGCGCTGTAAAATATATGTGATTATGGTTAAAACGGGTGATGATGATACACCGCGCAAAAGCCGCCACAGCATGATCCTAGTTGAAGCGGATACGCCAGGCATTGAAATACTGCGCCCAATGATGGTGTTTGGCCACGATGATGCGCCGCACGGCCACATGCATATTCGTTTCACAGATGTACGTGTACCGAAAGATAACTTAGTCCTTGGGGTAGGGCGCGGGTTTGAAGTTTCTCAGGGGCGTTTAGGCCCAGGGCGTATACATCACTGTATGCGATCCATTGGATGTGCAGAGCGCGCACTTGAGTTGCTTTGTAAGCGCGCTACGACACGTGAAGCATTTGGCAAGCCGCTTGCTAAACTCGGCGCAAATTATGACATTATTGCCGAGGCACGCATTGAGATCGAAATGGCACGTTTGCTGTGTCTCAAAGCTGCATACATGATGGACACTGTTGGCACACAAGCGGCACAGCCTTATATCTCTCAGATCAAAGTCGTTGCACCTCGTATGGCGCTTAAAGTCATTGATGAAGCGATGCAGATGCACGGCGGACGTGGCATTAGTCAGGATTTCCCTCTCGCAGAAATGTGGCACGGCCAGCGTACACTTAGGTTTGCGGATGGCCCGGACGCCGTGCACCGTATGGTTATTGCCCGTACGGAGCTTAAAAAATACCGTTCTAATAGCGTCTAGGAAACCAGCATGGATGTAGACAATCTATTTAACGTCTCAGGCAAGGTTGCACTCGTTACCGGTGGTGGGTCAGGTATCGGTACAATGGCAACAGAGGCACTCGTCCGCGCCGGGTGTAAAGTGTATATTGCCTCACGCAGACTAGAAAGTTGCGAGGCTGTTGCTGAGGAACTGAACGTTATTGGCCCAGGAAAGGTTATTGCACTTCAGGCGGATTTAATGACACCTGAGGGCACGGAAGTACTGGCGAATGCTTTAGCTGATCATGAGCAACAGCTAGATATTCTGGTTAATAACTCGGGAATGACTTGGGGGGCAGAACTACAGGATTTTCCTCGTAGTAAATGGGATGATGTGCTCACACTAAATGTCACTGCGGTTGCTGATTTAACCCGCTTATTGCTACCCCTGTTGCAAAAGTCAGGCACATCTACCGATCCTGCCAGAGTGATTAACCTTGGGTCTGTTGTGGGGACTAGGCCTGCACCGAGTAACGCTTATAGTTATGCGGCAAGTAAGGCCGCGGTACATCATTTAACTCGTATTTTGGCCAATGAACTTGGGCGAAAACATATTACTGTGAACGCAATTGCTCCAGGACCATTTCCTAGCCGAATGATGGCACATGTGACAGAGAATGAAACGCGTCGCAGAGCTATGGAAGCTCAAGTTCCGCTCCACAGAGTAGGAGAGCCAGAGGATATTGCAGGTATCTTGCTGATGTTAACATCACGGGCGGGTGCGTATGTAAGTGGTGGCATCATTCCACTCGATGGTGGTATGTCAGCATTGCCATAAAGAATCGAACGAATCAAATGATTCGAGTTTATTTCATGATTCGAAACAGATGCTTAGCTTTGTTCTTTGAATCAAAACTAGAACGGCCAAGATTAATGTGTTTGGGGGAGTTGTCATGACTAAAATTGTCTCAAAAGATGAGCTTAAAAATTTTATCGGCGAAGAAACCGGTGTTTCTGATTGGTTTTTAATTGATCAGGAACGGATCAATAAATTCGCCGATGTCACTATGGACCATCAATTCATCCACGTTGATGAAAAAGCTGCTGCGCAAACCCCATTTGGAACAACGATAGCGCATGGTTTTCTTACTTTGTCTATGCTGAGTTATCTGTCAATCAGTTCAATGGTTGGGGTCGGGGGCACGACGGCTGTTATTAACTATGGCACGGATAAGGTGCGGTTTCTTAATCCCGTGAAGGTAAATAGCAAGATAAGAGCACGTGTTAAGATGGTTGAGGTTCAGGAAAAGCCTGGAAATCGTATCCTGGTAAAGAATGAAATCACAGTTGAAATTGAAGGTGAACGGCACCCAGCGCTTATTGCGGACTGGTTGACGCTGTTTGTATTGGCTTAAACGGAGTTAGGGTAATTATGAGTATTCGATACGACGATCAAGTAGCGATTGTTACTGGTGCTGGTGGTGGATTAGGCCGAAGCCATGCTCTCGCATTAGCTGCACGCGGTGCCAAAGTTGTTGTTAATGACCTTGGCGGTGATGTACGCGGCGAAGGCGGCTCGTCTGCTGCCGCTGAATCGGTTGTTAAAGAGATTGTTGATGCTGGCGGTGAAGCTTTTGCGCACGGCGCCAATGTCTGTGACGCTGACCAAGTTGCCGACATGGTGCACCAAACCATCGAAAAATGGGGCAGGGTCGATATCCTCGTGAATAATGCGGGTGTGTTACGCGACAAATCCTTTGCAAAGATGTCAGCCGAAGATTTTAACTTTGTTTTACAGGTTCATGTGATGGGATCGGTCACTTGTACGAAAGCTGTTTGGG
>JBFOLV010000328.1:0-3022 GCA_040830325.1 Kordiimonas sp.
CCCTAGTGTAGCTCCTTTGTAAGCTTCATCCCCGATGACAGTTATTGTTTCAATGTCATCAAAACTAGCTAGCGCAATTTCGTCGAATGCGTATGCATCTACGCTGGCAAGCGCAGGAATAGCCGCAAACGCGGCTGAATAGCGAATATTCATTGATAGTACTCTCTAAACTCTATGGATAATAATTAGTTTCAAAGAGTAGAGTTAGGTGGGGCACGTAAACCTAGCGGTGCACCGATTGTAATCTTTGCTGTATTGGCAGCGTTAATTGTAAATGGGTGTAAAACCTGAGTGAGAAGAGATGGTCTTTGTTTAACTCCGGAGAGAGAGAAGTTCCCGACAGCAACACTTGAGCATATTTCACATGCCGTAGATTCTTCTTCATCAAGTTCCCCCTGAAGAGCCAAGAGCGCCTTAATGTTAGCTACTGCTTCAGCAGGAATGGAACCGTTGCCGCATAAATACTTTGAGTTTCCAGCTGCAGCGTGTTCTGCCGCCAAGACAGCAGCACTGCCTTGCACGAGCAAGAGAGCCGCGACAAACAGTATTTGCCACTTCTGCAGTACTCTATTGTTCGACAATTTCAGGATCATGGCAGCACCGTTAGCACGGCGTACAATAAATTACCAGCGGTGAGATAATTAGTCACAGATACAATGTTACTAAAACGTGATTTGTATAAATATCCTTGAATTGAAATGATATAACATTAAAATACTCCTGCCCAAATAAAACTGATGAGGGATTTTAAAGATGAAAACCTATTATTTGCCTTGTGTATTAGCAATGTCCCTGTCTATTTCTGCTTCTGCAGAAACTAACTTATCCACTGCCGATAACTTCCTTGGCTTAACTCCCCCAACAGGTGATGAAGTTAAGATGCTTCATCCTGATATTATTTCAACTAAAGAGGGCTATGAACTCAATGCCGTATTTTCCCCTGATGGAAAAGAGTTCTATTTCTGTCGAGTAATTGATGATGTCTATAGACTGTTTCGTATTAAACTCGGTGCGAACGGTGAGTGGAGCAAGCCAGAACGTATACATCTAAAGCAAATGGATGAGTGGGAAATTGTTGACCCTTGGATTTCGCCTGACAATCAGCGAATGTATTATATTTCCAATGCTCCTACTCCAAGTTTTGCCGAAAAATCAGTCAATATTTGGGTTATGAAAAGAAAAGGCAATGAATGGGGTATTCCAGAAGTATTAGTATCACCACTCAATAGTGATGCTAACGAAATATACCCGATGCCCGTTGATAGCGGAAATATTTACTTCAATTCGTCGCGGGATGGTGGCATCGGTAGTCGGGACATCTATGTAATAAAAGCCACAGACGGTGCCGACCAAGCCATCAACCTTGGCAAGCCTGTCAACTCAGAAGGACGAGAAGGAGATGTGTTTGTTGCTCCTGACGAAAAGTATTTAATCGTTACTTCCGAAAAGGAAGGCGGCTACGGTGGTGCAGATATGTACATCAGTACACGCTTAGAAGATGGCAGTTGGTCAGATACTAAAAACTTAGGTACGAAGATTAATTCAACGGATCATGATTACACACCTTCTGTATCGCCTGATGGGAAGTATTTTTTCTTTACCAGAGGGGGTGATATATTTTGGACTTCTACAGAACACTTAGGCATTCCTTCTAGTAAACGAGAGCTATTGAACTAATCTGCAAATTGTAGTTCCCCCTTTGTAAAAGCGCCCTATATCTGCTTTTAACTAGTGATCACTTTTAGATGGTTAAAAGGAGTTAAATTGGGATGACTAATAAGCAGATTTTATTGAAAAGCCGCCCGAGTGGATGGGTTACAACTGATAATTTTGAAGTTACGGAAACTAGCATCCCTGAACCAGCACAGGGTCAAATGGTTTTGCAGGCGATTTATATGTCTGTGGACCCATATATGCGGGGTAGAATGAATGATGCAAAAAGCTATATTCCGCCGTTTCAAATTGGCCAGCCTTGTCAGGCCGGTATTGTCGGAAAAGTAGTTTCGTCCAATGATGGCACTTATCCGGAAGGTACGTATCTTTCAGGTATGGGAGATTGGGCAAATTACACCGTTACTGACGGTGAAGGCTTCCAGCCGGTCCAAGCTGGACTTGTTCCTCTATCCTACTATCTTGGCATATTCGGCATGCCCGGCATGACCGCCTATGTGGGGCTTAAAGGTGTGGCAGAGCTGAAAGAAGGCGAGCAACTTTTTGTGTCAGCAGCTTCTGGCGCTGTTGGTCAGGTTGTTGGCCAAATAGGTAAAAATATGGGCTGCCATGTTGCCGGAAGTGCGGGTAGTGATGACAAAATCGATTATCTGAAAAACGAACTAGGTTTTGATGCGGCCTTTAACTACAAGGCAGATAATCTCTTCAAAGCGATGATGGAAGCCAACCCTAAGGGGATTGATGTAAACTTTGAAAACGTTGGCGGCCCTCAACTGGAGGCCGTGATAAATAGCATGAATATGAATGGCCGGATGGCGCTGTGTGGCATGATAGCCAACTATAACGCTGGTTCTTTGGAAGATTTGCCACCCGGTCCTAGAAATATGGCTATCCTCGTTGGCAGAAGCATTCGCATGCAGGGCTTTATCGTTTTCAACTACCCTGATCTTTGCAAGGAATGGATTGAAGTCGGGTCAGGTTGGTTGAAAGAAGGCAAGCTTAAGTACCGTGAAAGCGTTGCTGAAGGCATTGAAAATGCGCCTCAAGCTTTTGTAGATATGTTGCAGGGTAAAAATTTTGGAAAGCAAGTTGTACGCTTGGCTGAAGAATAAGCATTATGTATTAATAAGTGCCCACATAAGTGGGCACTTATTATGAAACTTGCTTGTGGACCCACTCCAGATATTCTGGGTTTCCGTGCATAATGTCAGTCACCGTAATGCAAGGCACTTGATAACTGTGCATTTCTTTTACACGCGCCACAACACTGTCTACATGTGTATTAATAGTTTTCATTACAACGGTGACTTCATTTTCCAATTGGATAATGCCATCCCACTCATAGATTGAG
>JBFOLV010000329.1:0-3414 GCA_040830325.1 Kordiimonas sp.
AACACGTTGACCGGCAATAGTTTCTGCTGGATAAACGTCCGGCAGGAGCATCTCCAAGGGGAGTTGAGATGACGACACTTAATACCGGACATTCTGAAGTTAAAACAGCGAGCCCTGTTGATATGGCAGAGCAGCTTGCAGGAGCGAACGACTGGGCAGTAGAGCGCCAGGGTGATGATGAGCTTACAATGTTCATCTCTGGTGAATATACGGACATGCAACTCCGTGTATTTTGGCGCGAAGAGTTTAAGACACTTCAGTTCGCTTGTCTTTTTGATCTCAAGGTACCTGAAGTGCGAAAGGCCGACATTTATCAAACAATCGGTATGATAAATGAACGTATGTGGATTGGTCATTTTGAATATTGGGCTGAAGAAAAAGCGCTATTATATCGCCACGCAAGTTTAGCAAATGACCCGCTTTTGGGTGGCATTGGGGAGGACCATTTAATCACGATGGTCGAAACAGCGCTTGGGGAGTGTGAACGTTTTTATCCGGTGTTCCAATTTGTGATGTGGGGAGGACAGTCACCGGAAGAAGCGATCGAGGCTGCTATGCTGGAATGTGCTGGCAGCGCATAGGCTTTGTACCTGAGTAATGTTTTGAGTTTTTGTTTTGAGTGGGCTCAATAAACATTGAGCGCGTTAGCGATCCGAATTATAAATTTTGGGACGTAATGATAAGGGGACGGGTAAGGCTATGCTTTACCCGTTCTTTATTTGTGATGGATTGCGCGGCAAATTCAAAGGTTTGATATGAAAGATACATTTACTCCGGCATCTCCGATTATACTACTTGGCTGCGGTAATATGGGGCGGGCTCTTGCTCAAGGTTGGCTGGCTGCCGGCTTGGACGTATCTGCCCTTTATATAGCAGACCCTAGTAGGCCTGTTGGGGTACTTGATGGTGTGCCTGAGCAAAATTATGTGGAAGGTTTAGCTGAGGTGCCTGACGGGGTTGTTGCAAAAGCAATTGTTTTGGCGGTTAAGCCGCAAATAATGAATGCGGTTTTGCCTGATGTTGCTCGTCTCACTAACACAAATACCCTTGTAATTTCTGTTGCGGCGGGTGTTACATTTGAACAAATGCAGCGTGGTATTGCGGGTGACGCAATCTACATCCGTGCGATGCCAAATACCCCTGCTGCGGTTGGAGAAGGCATAACAGGTTTTACCTCGCATAAGCCTATAGCTGACAAAGATAAAACTCTGGTGCAAGGGCTGCTCTCTGCTACAGGTCAAGCTGTGTGGGTCGCGGAAGAAACGCTTATTGATGCGGTAACATCTGTGTCCGGTAGTGGCCCTGCCTATGTTTTTTATATGGTTGAAGCTATGGCTGCCGCCGGTGAACGGGTAGGGTTAGACCCTGATACAGCCATGAAGTTAGCGCGCCAGACAATCATTGGTGCAGGCCAGCTTCTGAAGGCCGAGCCAGAGTTGCCAGCAAACGAATTGCGGAGAAGAGTAACAAGCCCCGGAGGGACTACAGCCGCTGCTCTTGATGTTCTTATGGCAGAGGGAGGGCTGAGTGCTCTAATGCGGGAGGCTGTTCAGTCAGCTTATGGACGGGCAAAAGAACTAGCAGATTAGTTTGTTAATTATCAAAGCTATGCCAGTAGCGTTCAGGAATAGCCTCTAACCGTTCTGTGCTAAGTGTATTTTGGATGCGGAATATTTGTGGCCTGAATTTTTCAATGTCGTGCAAAGCCTCTTGGGCAGATGGGCTTTCTAAAAAAATCTCCATGAACTTGCCATTATTGTAGATGCGCTCCAGACCTTGTTTCAGGATGTCACCGCGTAGGGTATCGTTTGGTGCTAGATAGAAAAATAGGTCGAATGGGTAATGGAGCATAATTGAGCGCTCTATTGCGAGCGGTGTTGAGGCAAGGTGCGCCGGCGGGTTCGCAATGTCTGTATATATCTCATAGATGCTTCTTGGGAAACCTGTGAAGCGTTTCCGTCCAAGAAGTACCCATAGATCAGATCGGCTGCCGGTTTTGACGGTGAAGCCTGCGTCTTTAAGGATTTTTGTGTCTGGCCAGCTTGTGCCAGAACCAACAGTTATCTTTTGAGTTAGGCTACTTAATGTACTAATGCCTTCAAACTTTTGTTGATCTTCTGCGCGGATAATGAACATACGATAACCATAGAGGCCGCGTGTCAGTGGCACATCTATTTGGAGTAGAGATTTTTCTCGTTCAATGCTGTGCCCGCTGAAATGTACATTGATGGGTGAATTGGCGTTGTCCTCTAGCGAGCGCAGTATTCGACTTTGCGGAATGTCGAATGTGAAATAGTGTTTCGTTACTGTATGGGTTCCGTCAGCAGCCTCAATTGCAGCTTCTAGAATTTGATGGAAATAGTTGTCACCAGGTTGATGAGCAAAAATAAACTCTTCAGCTAATACGTTTTTTTCAAAACATTGAAGGTCGAAAAGAATATACATCAAGAAGTATACTATGTGCTTGATGGTGGAATTCCCATATCAGAGGTTTTGTTGTTCAAAGCAATAAAGTCATAAAGCTATAAGTTGCATATAGCATGTCATAATTATGTTTAGAAGGATGAAGATCAGTCTTCGAAGGAGTGCCAATATTTTGATGGGATGGCACTAACGCGATCGCTGTTCAAAGGATTTTCAATTTCAATAATAGTGCGTTTGTACTTTTTTGCTTCTGCTATTGCTGCCTTAATAGAAGGTGCCTCGTTAAAAATACGCATAAATTCCCCATTCGCATAGAGGCGCTCTAGGCCTTGTTCAATAATCAGAGCACGCCTTTGGTCATGTGGAGCGACATAGAAGAAATGGTCAAACCGATAGTGCAACATAATGCTTTGCTCAATCATTAGATCGCTTGATGGGGTGCTTTGCTTAAAACGCGCCAATTCACCGTATATTTCGTTTATGCCCATTGGAAGAGCGTCAAAACGCCGTCGGTGGAGCATGCGCCATAGGTTGTCTACAGTGCCCGTTTCAATTTTAAAGCCTGCCGCTCTCAGAATATATGTATCAGGCCAACTAGTGCCAGAACCTAAGCGAATATTATGGGTAAGCTCTTTGAGGGTGTTCAGCGGAGCTAAATGATCCGCGCTGTCCTTGTGTATAGCAAGTAGGCGGTAGCCGAGTAGACCTCTAAGTAAGGGAATATCGATTTGCTTGAGAAGTTGCTCCCGTTGAATACTGTGGCCCGTGAACAAAACATTGACGGGTGCGTCTCCTGCTAGCATTGCGCGAAGAATTCTGCTTTGGGGGATCGAACGATCATACGTATAGGTGCTGAAAATATGCTCTCCATCAGCGGCATTCAGTGCGGCTTCTAGGAGGGTTGCGAAGTAAGCATCATCCCCTTTATCGACTGAGAGGATAAACTCATCGGCGTATGCCGAAAAAGCGCAAGTAAAGATTAACGCTGCG
>JBFOLV010000330.1:0-8433 GCA_040830325.1 Kordiimonas sp.
CCCCCGCCACAATAGAAATACCAGTCCCTAAACTTATACGACGCCACATAGTTTCAGGTTGAGCACCCAACACTCTTTGCTCATGAAAGGCTACATAGATGACTGCCAAGCTCGCAAAAATAGCCGCATAGCCAAACATCTCTGCAATTGCATATGTTTCCGCGGATGGCTCTGGGTACAAAAAGAATGACAACAACATAAGAACAGTCATTATCCCCCCAGAAACAGCACCCCACTTAATCGATAATTTCAGCATTCAGTTTCTCCGTTCAAAGATTTACGTGCCAAAACCGTAAGACAGGGACAATAACATTGTCGCCACCCAATTGGGTGACACTGTATCTATCCTATTATTTTCAGTATCTTAGCTTCTGCCGCTGCTTGAGTTCTGTTCGTCACTTCAAGTTTCGAATATATATTCTTCAAATGCGATTTAACCGTGTTGGTGGTTATAGAAAGGTGATCAGCAATTTCTTTGTTGCTATACCCATGACATAGGAACAGCAGGACATCCAATTCCCGGTCACTAAAATCTGCTTTGTTCAATACCTGCAATGCTGCTGCTTCTTTATTCTGCTCGCCCCGGCGCGATGCAAACCATACACCGAGGCAAAGAAACATCACCGCAACGATAGCCACATAAATTTCTACTAGCTCAAAATGGAACAACATTGATCGCTTGGCTGTCTCGAGCACAATGAGGAATAAAGCCAACAAGCCGCCGTAACGAAGAATTATAATGCCCATAGTCTTGCCAGTTTAATCACTCCCCCTACCTAGCAAGCTATTCCACTAACTTCATGGCAGAAAGTCAATCACACAAGAACTTGAAGGGTTATATTAAAGCGACAATGAGTTGCGGCCTTATTTCCTTCACCGTTCGACACCAAATCAGCTGTTACCTGATTTCTCTGATGGCTACTGAGAGACCTGTATATCCCGTCTCGCATGTTATGAGCATACTCATCGGGAAAATACATCTGGGTCGTCAATATTCTATACCCAGGCATCTTTACTTTAAAATGAACATGAGGCGTTCTTCCTGGATAGGCAGCTGGCTTAATAGTTTGAAACATATAGCTTCCATCTTCGCCGGTAACCGTCCGCCCAAAACCTTGGAAATTAGGATCCATACGGCCCGTATCACTACTATGGTGATAGGTACCAAAACTATCACATTGCCATATTTCCACAGTAGCACCTGAAACAATATTGCCATCAGTATCAATCACACGGCCGCCAATTTGGATTGGCAATCCCTCGCTTTGAGATGCACGACCATTAATCTGGAGTAAATTCGCATCAATATCTTCTGGAAAGGCAGTCGGATAAAAAGGGCCTTCTGTCTGCTCTGGCGTTTGAGACATTCCAGAAGCCATAGCCTTACGTACAGAGATTGAACAAATTGAAACGCCGACAGCCAGCCATTTTGCAAAGGCCCTCCTACTTGGTTCACTCATTTTTTCAAAACGAAACTTCATCGGTTTTCCTACTCTCAAGAGTTTTGCGCATCGCCTTATTCCCACACGCCAAAACATAAATGTAACTATATAACAGTTTACGCTTTTCTTCATAACCGCGAAAAAAATGAGGTGAGCCGTGAGGTTCCCGCGATTAACGGAAAAGACTCTCCTCACATTAGCGTTATAGTATTACATACGAAAGCAAACCTATTCGGGAGGGATAGATGGCAAAAGTCAATTTTTCGATCAATGGCGTTACACGCAATTTTGACGGCGATGGTGACATGCCACTTTTATGGCATTTACGCGAAGAAGCTGGCCTAAAAGGTACCAAGTTCGGATGCGGTATTGGGCAATGTGGTGCGTGCACAGTTCATGTGGACGGCGAGGCTGCACGCAGTTGCTCTGTGCCAATGAGCACAGTTGACGGCGCTAGCATTACAACAATCGAGGGCTTAGCTGACGGAGACAAACTTCATCCCGTACAAGAAGCCTGGATAGAGGAGGACGTCCCACAGTGTGGTTACTGCCAAGCTGGTCAGATCATGGCAACGACGGCATTCCTTAAAGAAGTGCCAAATCCAACAGACGAAGACATTAACAACGGCATCGATAACTTATGCCGCTGCGGCACCTATTTCCGTATTCGAAAGGCTATCAAACTGGCGGCAAAGAAAATCCAAGAAACATAGGACGTTATCATGGCCAATTTATCCCGCCGCAAGTTCCTAGAATCCAGCGCCGGCATAGGAGTGCTAACTATTGCCATCGCTCAAACACCTTATATTCTGGCGCAAGAAACCCCAGACAATACAGGCCTGTTAACTCCTTGCCTTCATTTTGATCAAGCAGGAGCTATTACCCTTTATGTTCCTTCACCAGAAATGGGACAGGGCATGAGCACGACAGGCGCTCTAATGATTGCTGAAGAGCTTGACTTAAATTTAGATCAAGTCAGCGTCAAGTTAATGCCATATGTCGAGAAACGAGTTGGCATGGAGTTCTATCAAGGCTCGGGTGGGAGTGGTTCGACAATGCGTACTTGGAATCAAGTTCGCAGTACAGCTGCGTTCGCGCGGGATTTATTCATAGAAGCCGCGTCTCGGCAATGGCAGGAAGCTGCTCTTAACTTGTTCATAGAAGATGGTCACGTTGTGAATAAAGCTAACGGTGACCGCATACCATTTGCCAACCTAGTACAAAGTGCTCGAAACTTTATGGGAGGCAGTCTGATCCCAGAAAATAGTAGCCCCAAACCCAACAGTGCTCACAAACGCATCGGCAAAAACCAACCTATCGTGCACGGCAAAGAGATTGTTACAGGTGCACCACTGTTCGGCATTGATGTTGACATCCCAAACATGCTGCACGCTGTCATAAAACGGTGCCCTCACCTTAGAGGCCACGTTAAAACTTATGATGATAGTGCAGCGACGGCTATGCCCGGCGTAAAGCAAATCGTTCCCATTGCACGAATTCCCGAAGCCACCGAAGGGTGGCGCCGTGTTGCCGCAGGGATCGCGGTGGTTGCAGATACATACTGGCAGGCAAAAACAGCAGCAGACAAACTCAACATTGAGTGGGACGGATCAGTCTCAAAAGATGATGACACCACTCTCCTAAAATCCAAAGCTATAGAGAGCGTAAACTCAGCTGATATGCGCACTACAATTGAAGCTGGTAATCTGGAAGCAGCTTTTAACGACGCTAAGTCAACATCAGAAGCAACCTATTACCACCCACATTGGGCCCATACTTGTATGGAGCCACACAACTGCGTCGCAGATGTAAAACCTGATGGTGCAGAAATATGGACAGGCCATCAGTTCCCGGGTACCGCAATCAGTGGTGCAGCAGAGGTAACTGGCTTACCTGCATCAAAGATCAAGAGTAACTTTTACCGCATGGGCACAGGCCTAGGCCGTAAGAACGAACAAGACTATGTTAAAGAAGCCTGCTTACTTTCGAAGGCAGTTGGTGCGCCGATTAAGGTTACATGGTCTCGCGAAGATGAAATAGAGCAAGACTATGTAAACTACATGGGCGCCTACAAAATTCGGGCTGCCGTCAATGACAATGGTGAGCTATCAGCCTGGCATATGCGCGCCGCTGGTGATGCTTTTTTGCAGCGACCAACCGTCGGTTTTCCAGCACGGTTGATTGACACCTACAAAGGTGAGGCAGAGCGTATACCGAACCATATCACCCGTGGTGCATGGCGCGGTCCCACACAGAATGTAACGGCCTGGGTTGTACAAAGCTTTTTGAACGAAGTAGCAACCGACGCTGGTCTAGATCCTCTCGCTTTTCTAACCAAACTGTATAGCCAGAAACAAGTTCTCAAGGATTTAAACTGGCCTAACGGAGATCATGATTTCAGGCGTTATATAGCTGTACTTGAAAAAGCTGCAGAACTTGCAAACTATCACACCCCACTGCCTTCGGGTTGGGGACGAGGCATCGCGGTCAATCATACGTTTGTTAGCGTATGCGCGCATGTTGTTGATGTCGAAATGATCGGAGACAGCGACTATAAAGTTCACAAAGTGACCTCAGCCATCGACTGTGGTTACGTGGTCAATCCCCTCGGGGTAAAAGCTCAGGTTGAGAGCGGCATCATAGATGGCCTTTGTGCCGCCAAGTACGGAAACTGGCGTTTAGAACGAGGTGTGCCGGTCAGCAACAACTTCGATACATACACCAAAATGCGCATGGACGAATGCCCTGATGATATCGAGATACACCTACTTGAGACGGGCGATACTGAACCACGCGGGACAGGCGAAGTGGCCTTACCTCCAGTTATTCCAGCATTAACAAACGCCATTTTCGCGGCATCTGGGAAACGTGTCCGTACTTTGCCAATTAGTGAGAATTTATAGCTGTTTATCCAGCGGGAGGAGTCTCGCGAGTATCAAACACTTGCGGTACTTCTCCCAACAAAGCGAACCACTGGGGGCCAAAATGACAACAAAACAACATAGTCACAACATAGAGCGCCGTTCATTCTTAAAATGTTTTCTTGCGGCTGGCGCATTAACAATAGTAGCGCCGAGTGCTTCCGCTTTACGTCGGGAAGATGGACTTGATACCAGCAACCCCGAGCATAGAGACCATGCCTTAGGCCCGTTCGTTCGTATTTTCCCTGACGGCTCCGTTGAGATTGGTGCCCCCTCCGCAGAAATTGGTACAGGCCTGCATACGTCCCTCCCCATGTTAGTCGCAGAAGAGCTTGATGCGGACTGGAAGAAAGTCACTGTCAAACAAATGATGGTCCATATGTTTACTCGCGAAAATGGACGCCCCGGTTTTAAGTATGTACGCCAAGGAGGTGGTGGTAGCGCTACATTTAAAGGCAGTATGCCTCGCCTGCAAGCTGCCGGCGCAGAGGCTCGTTATCGCCTTATTCAAGCTGCAGCTGCACGGTTAAATGTAAACTCAGACACCCTAACAACAGAGGTTGGTAACGTTGTTCACGCTAGTTCAGGCAGATCCCTACCCTATCAGGATTTGCTGTCAGATGCAGTGAACATCCAATCACCCAAAGAGGCCGTCCCGCTCAAGAAACCGGAAACTTACAAAATAGTAGGGCACCAGACGGTACAAAAAGGCCTGAGAGATGTCGTTACTGGCCAGCCTAACTTCGGATTGGACGCTGAATACCCAGGAATGGTGCACGCTGTCATAGCTCGCAGCCCTTATCCTGAAGGACACCTTGTATCTGTCGACAGCACAAAAGCCAGAAGTGTTGAGGGTGTTATAGAGATAGTGGAACTCGACAGGCCAGATACTAGCAAGCCATACACATACCAAGAAGCAGGTGTGGCTGTTGTCGCTGATTCAGTGTGGAATGCTATGAAAGCTCGAGACCTTCTGGAAATTAAATGGCTACCAGAAAATAAGGGGGAGGAAGAGTCTACAAGCCGCTATGAAACCAATTTTGAGGATTGTCTTAGCCAGAACAAATGCATTGAACGCGTTATAGAAGGGGATGCCATAGGCGCTCTTTCCACAGCAAACAAAGTCGTTACCGCAGACTTTGATATCCCATTCTTGTCGCATGCCACAATGGAACCTCAGAATGCTATTGCCTACTGGAAAGAAACATCGGTTGATATCATTACACCTTCACAGTCTCTTGGTGGCGTCGTCGCAAAGGTAGCTCAATACACAAACCTTAAAGCCGAAGATATCCACGTAAAGCCTATGCGGGCTGGGGGAAGCTTCGGCAGGCGGCTTCAGGCAGATGCAGTACTAGAGGCTGTTGCTCTCTCTAAAAAACTCAATAAGCCTGTCAAAGTAACATGGTCGCGTGAAGACGATATGCGACATGATTTCTATATGTCTACTAGCAGGCAGAGAATTACTGCTGGAGTAGATGAAAACGGGAAGATCATAGCTTGGCATCATCAAATGGCGTCAACCACAACTGACTACCGTCACGCATGGTCTCGCGATGGAGAAGAATGGAGAGATGACGTCTGGGAAGACCTTTCACCCCGCAGATTGATACCAAACTTCAAAATCGATCATGCTCTCGTAAAAAGTCGGGTTCCGCGTGGTGCGTGGCGAGGCCCCTTGCCCACACGGCAAGCATTTCCATCAGAGAGTATGTTCAATAAAATCGCTCATGAAACGGGGCAAGACCCACTGGACTTTAGGTTAAAACTCTATAGTCCAGGCCGCCCTATGGAATACAAACATTGGGGTAATTTTAACAATACATGGAACACTGCCAACATGCTCGGTGTACTGAATGCCGCTGCGGAAAAAGCCGATTGGTATGCACCGCGACCAGCCGGCGTCGGCAGAGGGATAGCGTCTTACTTCGTTTTCGGGTCTTACTGCGCAATCATTGTTGATGTGAAGTATGATAAGAACGCGCGCATGCTTCAAATTCTGAAAGCTGTTGCTGCAGTAGACTGCGGCAAAGCCATGAATCCGAGCGGGGTGCGCTCACAGATTGAGGGAGGCATGATTGATGGTTTTTCAACCGCCCTCAACCTCAAAATTACGACCGAGAATGGTGTTCGTCAGCAAGGAAACTTTGATAGCTACCCACTTCTACGGATGGATCAGTCACCGCCCGAAATTGATGTCGTGATTGTTGAACCGAACGACGGCCGAATTGAAGGAACAGGAGAAACAGCAACACCAGTCGCGATCCCTGCCCTTTTAGAGGCTATTTTTCAAGCTACGGGAAAACGCATTGTGAAACTCCCAGTAGGTGATCAACTGGATAGGGTCTAAAATACCTTGGTTGGCAATCGAACGCGTTTCCACGCTTGCCAATCAATAACATTAGCCACAATCAACAATGCAATCGCTACCGTGTCTATTTGATAGATTTTGATAAGCGCCTGATTTTCAACATCAGATGCCCCAAAGATAAGTATGTAGCTAGTCATACTAACATAGGCACATACTGAAGCTGGCGTCCTATAAGAGACTCTTAAGGCTGAGACCAATAGAAAACCACCAACAATAGCTAGAAGGATTGCACGGTGCCTCAAGAGCATTAATACATCAGGTGTAAAACCATTCACGCTGTATAAACGCTCTAACGATGAAGGCCCCAATACACCTAAGATTGGGGCAAAATTAATCGCCCCTACTAACAGCAATAACATTGTCACCAGCAATTTAAGCATTACACCACCTCGCTGAACTCTGATCAGATTTTAGCAGATAAGGTAAAGCCATCAATTACCTTGAAGGTAATAAACACATACTATTCTGCACGCTTTACCGTGGCGATGTAGCAACCGTAGGCCGCAAAGTGCATATGCAAGTAATCTACATTAATGTCTTTAAGCATAGCCTCAAAACAGGCGGGCGTTTCAACACCATCAACCACCACTGCCTGAACGAGCATATGGTTCTTATTGAAGGCCCGCACAGAAATTGATCTACCCTCAATCATTTTTGGTATAGTCCCTGGCGCTGGTACAATTTCGTTCATACCTTCGCGGATAAAAATTGCATACCGTGATTGGTAAGGATTCCGGCTAGGTAAATGTTCGTAATTCAGTAGAATTACACGTTCACCCGGTTTTGCACCTTCAAGTGTCAAACGGCAGGGATATCCGCCGCCCGGCTCGGCTACATACGCTTTAGCCCCAAGCTTTTCTAACTCTTCATCTGTCTTTCCTTGAAAATGGGCAAAATCTGCTGCTTGCAGAGGCACAACCTGAAACATTTCTATTCTCCTAATTCATGTTTAGTTGCAGCATGCTCTTATCTCACAACGACCTCATCCCGTTTCTTGTTCTCAAATCCAGAAAATGTGAAGGCCCTATACCACAAACTAGTGCTATACTGAGAAAATAGCGAAAACATGGAGGTGCCAATGTTACAAAAACTCAGTACAGCTTTAGGATTGGTCCTCATCTCCTCGGGTACCGTCTTAGCAGACAAAAACGCTACTACCGAGCCAAGCAAACTTGATATTGTGATGGAAAAATATGAACGCACAGGTGAGATGAAAACTTGCATAAACCCGCGCCGTATTCGCTCCATGAAGTTTGTGGATGAGAAACACATCATCTTCAAGGTATCTGGCAAAACAAGTTATCTGAATGAGCTACCCAGGCGTTGCCACAACATGGATTTTTACGAATCTATTTCATATCAGGTACGCGGTTCAACAATATGTTCTAAAGAAATATTCCACGTACTTGATCGTACGCCAATTCCCGGCCCATTTTGCTCCTTTGGTAAATTTGAAAAAATTGTAAAAAAACCAAAACCTGAAGCAAACGGATAACGTCACAAACAACTTACAAGTAAAGAAGGCTGCCGGAACACCGACAGCCTTTTTATCATCTATATGACTAGTCTTTAGAATTTGTAGCTAGCGCGCAGATACCATGATCCACTTTCATAATTCGCTGCACTACGTCGCGGGTATGGAAGACCAACGCTGTTGCGGTTAGCAAACTGATCAGAATCTGTATCAACATAGCTATCG
>JBFOLV010000331.1:0-2962 GCA_040830325.1 Kordiimonas sp.
GCTACATCGGCCCAAGCAGCTGTACGCTGATCTGCTAATTGTTCAGTCAGATCATCAAACGTCACAACATAGCCACCGATATCGCTCTCCCCTTCACGTTCCACAAATACTCGAACCATAAGGGTACGTGTTTCACCTTCCACCTCGACTTGAACTTCCCCCTTGGCTTCACCAATGTCAGTTTCTTCACCTTGACGCAGTAACTCACCAAACTCGGGAACAATTTCTTCAAGTTTATGGCCGACAAGCTCATCATATTGCATACCAATTAAACTGGCTGCTGACCGGTTCGGCAAAAATATTGTCCCGTCTTGCTGAAGCCCCATAACCCCTGCGGAAACACCCTCGAGCACTTCCTCAAGGAATCGTCGCCGTTCGTCCAGTTCAGCGTTTGCTGCAATAAGGTCATCCTGGTTACGCGCTAATTGGTCTGTCATTCTGTTGAACGCACGGCTTAGAGTTCCCACTTCGTCGCTTGTCGGGACACTTGGCACCCTCGCAGTCAGATCACCGCGTCCAACCCGCTCAGCAGCATCCACTAGATTGGAAAGCGGTGTCACGAGGCGACTTGAAAACCAAAGCCCAATCCAAATAGCAGCGAGCAAGATCAATAACGCGATAATGATGAAAACCACATTGAACTGCAGCTGAATATCGCCGCGTTGCCCTTCAAGGCTTTCGTATTCTGTTACTGCTGACCTTGTTGCATTCAAATACCCAAGAACATTTGGGCTTAAGTCGCGCGAAACATAGAGATAAGTCGGTTGAAAATAAGACGTTAAACGGATCATTCCAATAACGCGGTTATTATTCGTATCTGTTCTGATAACGCTTTGGCCTGAACGAACCCGATCAATAAGGGCGTTATCCAAGGAAGGGTTCTGAAGCTCCAACCTATTACTTGCGCGTGCTATGATATCCCCTGCTCCATCAACTTCTTCCATCACAATGATTTCAGAAAGTAGACGAGTGGTAAGGGCAGTTGCTGCAACTTGCTGTAAAGCTAACTGGTCGCGTTGCTGAAAACTATTAAGGCGTCCATAGGCACTTGCAATCGCCAACATGTCTTTTTGAATGTTAGAACGGTGCTCCAACATATATGTTTCAGCAACCTCAAGTGAATTGTTGAGGGCGAATCTAATTTTCTCACTAAACCAAGATTGAAGGCCAAACTCTAGAAAAAGAGCGGAAAACACTGTCATAATAATCGGAGGAACAATTGCGATTACAATAAAGAATCCTGTGACCTTAGTATGAAGCCTGGAGCCAGCCGCCATCCCTTTACGTGAAAGCCAAATCCGAACGAACCAACGGCCGATTGCGACCCCTAATGCCAACAATAAAGCGAGATTTAAGCCAAGCAGCGCACGCATTGTACGACCGGAGGTTACATCAAAAGGCACCGCTTTTTGTGACATTGCTATATAAGTAGCAATCGCAGACATCACCGCTAAAATTGCCAGAACAATCTCTATGCGTCCTGCCAATTTAAGCCGTCTTGCCCACAACATAAATCGCGCCCAACGGCGGCTCGGCAACTTAGGCACACCTGCAATAATATCAGTGTCTTCTGAGAGTTTATTTTCGCTCATTTCAGCCATGATGCATATTTACAACAAATGTTCCAGAATTATCACATAAAAAATATCACACCTGATCGCATCGATGATACTTCACAGTATTTAATCATGTAATAACAATGAACTATGGCTATTTCGTGCTGGGAGAAATCTCAAGTTCTCGTATCTTCTTTCTAAGTGTATTTCTGTTCAGCCCCAGCATTTCCGACGCCTTAACCTGATTACCCTTGGTTACTGACAGTACTTTTTGAATTAAAGGCCGTTCAATTTCACGTAAAATACGCTGATAAAGACCCGGAGGAGGCAATCCATCATCATGGTAATCAAAATATTGGTCTAGGTGCTGCCTTACAGTCTGAGAGAGATTACCACCTGTCGCTTGCGCCATGATGCTAACCGGCCCCCCTGATAAATCAGAAGTAGACCTATCAAGTTCTTCTTTCACAATTTGCGCTGTAATTTGGTTACCGGGATGCAAAGCACAAATTCTGTGAAGAAGATTCTCCAGTTCTCTCACATTTCCCGGCCAATCAAAAGATTGCAGCATCTTTTTTGCATTTTCATTCAATGACTTATAGGGCAACCCTGTTTCAGTAGCTTTCTTTAGAAAATGTTCAGCTAAATCCGGGATATCTTCAGTTCTGTTCCGGAGCGGAGGAATTGCAAGAGGCACCACATTCAAACGGAAAAATAGATCTTCACGGAAATCGCCCTCTTTTACCATCTGGCTGAGATTCTTGTTGGTTGCAGCGATGATGCGCACATTTGTTTTAATGCTCGCTTGCCCCCCAACAGTCCGATATTCACCTTCCTGCAAAACCCTCAATAATCTTGTTTGTGCCTCAAGTGGCATATCGCCGATTTCGTCCAAAAAGAGTGTTCCACCTTTAGCCTGACCAAAACGCCCCGTTGTACGGGTTTCAGCACCAGTAAATGCACCCCGCTCATGACCAAAGAGCTCACTTTCAATAAGTTCTTTTGGAATCGCTGCCATGTTAACAGGTACAAAAGGATTTTCCTTTCGAGCACTATGGTTATGTACAGCTCTGGCTACCAGCTCTTTACCTGTACCGCTCTCACCGATGATCAGAACGGTCAAGTCAGTTTGAACAACACGAGCCATAGCCCGGTATATATCCTGCATGGCTGCGGAGCGACCAATTAAGAGGTTTTCTTCTTCACTTTCTTCAACAAACTGTGGCGAGGATGATTGCTTAAGTGCTTTCTTAGCAATAGACACTAACTCATCAATATCAAAAGGCTTTGGCAAATATTCAAATGCACCTTTTGTCGCCGCATCCATCGCCGTAGATAGCGTATTCTGCGCACTCATGATAATGACTGGTAAGTCGGGGCGCATCTCCTTGATTCCCGGTAGAGCC
>JBFOLV010000332.1:0-2728 GCA_040830325.1 Kordiimonas sp.
AATCTTACAAGACCTCGCGTTTGTTGTTTCTTTTGCGGCAGCATTTGACTGCGGCGGATCACTGATTTGATACGAGCAAGGAGTTCGCGCGGGTTGAATGGTTTGCTAACATAGTCGTCCGCACCTAATTCCAGTCCAACGATACGGTCAGTGTCTTCAGTAAGGGCCGTTAATAGAATAACTGGGATATGCTTTTCTTGTAGTCGTTTGCATATACTTAAACCATCCTCACCGGGCATCATGATGTCTAGCACAATCAGGTCGATGCTGGCTGTTGAAAGCAACTGATCCATTTCTTTGCCGTCTGCTGCGATGGACACCCGAAACCCATGTTTGCCAATGTATTTGGACAAGGGGTCTCTGATGTCTTTTTCGTCATCGACGATAAGTATATGCGCTTGTTCGTTGATCATAGTGCCGTTCAGTTAACTGGTGTTGATCCTAGTTATACGAGGCTAACAAGTGGTCTGTCTTCACCGATTTCAGCTTATTTGTAACAAAGTGTGTCAGAATGCCATTGTGTGACAATTAGTTACAATTAAGCACGACGGCTGACAATTTTTTCACCGTACCAGTCTGTATGGTTGGTTCCAAGTTACTGCGGTTTATGCAGTGGAATGTCGAGACTACAGACAAGGGTAACATGTGACTAAATATCATTTGTACAAACATGGAAAACAGCATTTGCTTGTTTTTGTTTCTGTATTTGCACTAGGTGCCTGTGCTGGCGGCAGCAGTCTAAATAAATCATGGGTAATGCCATCACAGTTTGCAGGTGAGACATTGTATCCTGCGGCTGATGAGGCCCTTTATTCTACTGCGGCGCCTGAGCCTTTGAAGGTGTCAGCGGACATTCAGTCTCTTCTTGCCCAAGCCCTTCGGCATAATCCTGTTATCAAAATAGCCCAGTCACGACAGCGAGAGGCAATTGCAAATAAAGACAATATTGATGCCGGTTTTATGCCGAAGGTAGAAGTTGGAGCACGTACTACGCGTACGCGGACAGGAAACGAAGCTTCACTTGATAAGGCTGTAACCAACCAACTCACGAGGGGAAGTGCTGAGTTACGTATTCCAATTGATGTTTTTGGAAAACAGTCAGCAAGCAGTCATGCGGCGGCTTATGCCGTGGTTCAAGTGTCTGCAGAATTGCAGGATACTCGTCTTAAAATAATGCGAGACGTGGTAGTGGCGGCACTTGATGCTGCTGAACAGAGCCAACTTCTTGAGCTCAATGCTAGACAGTTAACTACTAATAGAACATCCGAACAACTCACCAAACTTAGGTATACTAAGGGTCAGGCAAATATCGTTGATGTTTTGCAGCAAAGAGATTTAGTGGCTTCTTTGCGTCAAGAAACGCCGTCATTGGTGTCCCGCAGGCAAGATGCACTGGACAATCTGTCATTACTTTCAGGAAATTTGCCTGGCAGTGTGACGGTGGGTGAATTTAAGAAGTCTCCTACGATCCCTGAGGTGGCAGGTGTTGTTACGCCGCAGTCGTTACTTGGTGTAAGGCCGGATTTGCAAGCGTTGAAAGCAGGTCTTGATGCAGCGGACCGCCGCCTAGCTGCGGCTATAAGGGACCGTCTTCCGTCTTTTGAGTTCTCAAGTTCAGCGATCGCGACACTTATGTCAGGAGATATTTCTTCTGTTGTAACTGGGACTCTCTCTGCTGCTTTCACCTTGTTTGATGGTGGTGCTAAGCGATCCATCGTACGTGCTGAAAGAGCTGCACTGGAGCAAAAAGGTGCGACCTACATTGAAGCGTGGCTTCGAGCGGTAGTTGAAGTTGACGGTTTTCTTTCTGAAGAACAGCGACGGGCTAAGGAATATGATTTGGCCGTCGCCCGATTAGACAATGCACGCAAACTTTATGGTGCAGCTGAGCGTCGTTATCGCTTGGGGGCAAGTGACTATTTACCAGTGCTGTCCGCAAAACGGACAATTGAACAACAAGAGAGGTCGCTTTTGAGTTTGAAGGCTAGCCTTATGCGGGCCCGAGTGCGGCTTCACACTGCTATGGGCGGTAAAGTCTGGACGGAAAATATGGAGCAAGAAGCTTCCGCTGAAGCTCAGCTAAGGACAGCATCTACAGAAGTTTAGGAAAAAATTATGGTTCAGAGATGGGTGAAATCGCGTGTGTTGCTGCCTGCTGTACTCTCTATGGGGTTCGCAATTGTTTCATACGCACTTATTGCGTCAACGCCGGAAAGTAAAAAGCGTAAAGCTGAATACATCGCGCCGTTAGTGGAAGTTGTAGATGTCAAAGAGAGTACTCATGAGGTTGTAGTAAATGCGCAGGGTCTGGTTGGGGCTGCTGGGCAAGAGATAGCGCTTAAACCTCAAGTTAGTGGCCGTATTGAAGCTGTTCACTCAAACTTTAGGCCTGGAGCTCTTATTCCCGCCGGTCAGATAATAGTGCAGATAGAAAAATCTGACTATGAAATAGCACTGGATGAAGCGGCGGCAAAGCTAGCGAAAGCTAAAGCTTCAGTTGCGCTAGAGAAAGGGCAGCAGCAAATTGCCCGTGAAGAGTTTGAATTACTTGGGGATGATTTTGATTTTGATGAGAATTCTCGAGCACTTGCCCTGCGCGCACCTCAGTTAAAACAATTCGAAGCGGAGGAGGCGATAGCGCAAAGTGCTTATGATCGGGCTAGGCTGGCTTTAGAGCGTACGCACATGAGGTTGCCATACGATGTGCTTGTGTTGGATACGGCTGCCG
>JBFOLV010000333.1:0-4567 GCA_040830325.1 Kordiimonas sp.
AGACTAATGACGCCGTGATCCATTGCGGAATACTCTGCCGCACAGGTTAATTCAGCGATTCACCAAATGGGCGAATCTAAAGAACTCATGTCTAAACAAGATATCTCGAAATTAACAAAATATTAGAGAGATCCAGTATACTGCAAAGGGTGTGGGGCTATTTTTGTTTCGCCTATTCGGTTAGAAGAATAGGGGGCAGAACGCATGTTATAGCGTTCATTGGGAGACAAGGATTGCTTAGTCCAGAAGTATGTCAGTTACTAGCTTATTGGCGCTCGCTTGGCGGCGGCGAGAGGTTGCCTGATCGCGCTTCACTCGACTTGCGGCAGTTGACCCATATTATGCCTTGGATGTTTATTCTCGAGATGACTGCAGACGGTGCGCTAACATATCGGTTGGCAGGGTCTTCTCTTGAAGAAGCGTTGGGTCGGGGAATGGCAGGGGAGACTTACTACAGTATTTTCTCTCAAACCGAACAGGCTTGTATTATGGAGGAATTGTACGCAACAGCCTTGGTACAAGGAAGTGGTGTACTTCGTACAGGCTCGCTTAAGTTAGCTTCCAGAAGCAAATTTAATTTAGAGGTGATGTCTCTGCCATTCAGTGACCCTCGGGCGATGGGCGGCGTAATACTTGTTGGTGTTATTAGGCCTTTTGAAGCACGAAATCAGGCGTTTATTGATAAATGGGGTGAGTTCGATCAGCAATTAAAGAGGTTGTTTATTGTTCCTTCACCTCGTGTCGTAGGCACGTCTCATTTGTCGGACAGGGTCAATAAATCCCTGTCTGCCTTGAAGATAGATTTGAGAGTAATGGATTTGCCGAAAGTAATCGAAATAGACCATTCGGGTATGCATCATAAATTTCCAGAGGTACCCTCTGTTAGTCTCGACAAATTCAGAGCTGCCAATCCTAGTATATTGAATTAATATATCTAAGCGTGCCCTGCTTCAGCAGAAAGCATTGATACATCTACACCAAGCATGGCCATTGCGCGCGGCCATTTTTGCTCCAGCTCTGTGTGAAAAATAATCTCATCATCACCGTCAGCTGTCAGCCAGCTGTTTGACTGGATTTCCTGCTCAAGTTGCCCTGGGCCCCAGCCTGCGTACCCTAATGCAAGCAAGCTATGAATCGGGCCTCGGCCATTTGCTAGTGCCCGTAGGATGTCAACGGTCGCAGTTAATGCTAGGGTCTCACTAACCACCATTGTCGAATCTTGAACAAAGTCTGCGGAATGCAAAACAAACCCGCGACCGGGCTCAACTGGGCCACCAATATGAATGGCTATGTCTGGTACTTCGTCTTGATCGCTGTCAATTTCAAGCTGATCTAAGAGCCCTTCAAAATTGAGATTGTCAAAGCCTTGGTTAATAACTAATCCCATTGCTCCAGATTCATCGTGTGAACACAAATAGATAACGCTACGGTCAAACCGAGGGTCTGTTAAGCTCGGCATTGCGAGTAGAAGTTTACTGTCTAAAAAACCGGAGGAAGTCACAAATATTGGCCCCTTACATGAAGCGTTTAGTTTAACTAGATTGGTGCGTTTGCGCAATCTACTCAAAGTAAAAATCTGCAAATTTAGTGTCCATGACGCCATTGTGAATAAAGGCGATTGGCGCAAACGGTATAAGCTTGCTATTAGGAAGCATCAATTTGATGGAGAGTGTTTTGCGTAAGCTGTTGTTAAGTGTTGTTGGGGTGGTCTCAGGGTTTCATGCTGCGTATGCAGATGCGACAGACTGGGTGCAACATCAAGATATGTTAAAAACACGTTTGATAACGGCTTCCTCCGAGCTATCTCCTGCGGGCAAAATACTGTTAGCATGGGAAGCAAAACTCGCTCCTGGATGGAAGACATATTGGCGGTCTCCTGGTGAAGCAGGGTTGCCTGTAAGGGTGTTTTCTGAAGGCGATGAAAAAGAAGTGCAATACCCTTTCCCGGAACGGTTCGAGTTATTTGGTTTAGAGACGTTTGGTTATAGTGACTATGTGGTTCTACCGTTCGAACTTGATGCTAAGCGGGACCAGTCTACAGTGGCTGTGGATGTAGACTTCATGGTCTGTAAAGAGATTTGTGTACCGTTTAAAACCACTTATGAGCTCGAAAACATTTCTGTTGAAGATATCTCAATCCATGATGGGAAATTTCGCAAATGGTCTGAGAGGGTGCCTGCGGTTGCGGGTGACGATGATGCGGGCCTAGATATTAAATGGGCTAAGGTTGTCGGCCCTGTTGGCCGTCAGAAAATTATTGCTGAGGTTTCCGCCGATACCGGTTTGTCTGATGCTGACATGCTCGTTGAAGTGAATGATATGTTTCATTTTGGAAAACCGAAGATGAAACTGCTTGCTGATGGCCGAACAGCGCGGTTTGTTTTGCCTGCAATGACAGGGAAAATGCCTGAAGATTTACGCGGAAAAAAAGCGCGTTTGACGTTCACCAATGGGCGGGGCGCATCTATTGAGCGCACTCTGGATTTACCTTCGAAACACAACAATTGATTTTGGACTTGATCCTAAAGAGGGCATCCCTATCTTTCATAGGGTAATACCTCTTAACCATAGATATAGTGAGACAAAGACATGACTATCAAAGTTGGTGATAAACTTCCATCTGCTAGCCTGACAACAATGACTGCAGATGGTCCAGGGCCTGTGAGTACGGACGAATATTTCGCAGGACGTAAAGTAGTTGTGTTTTCTGTTCCAGGTGCATTCACACCTACATGCTCAGCTAAACATCTACCGGGGTTTGTTGAGCAAGCTGATGCGCTCAAAGCTAAAGGCGTTGATGAGATCGCCTGTTTTGCCGTTAATGATGTGTTTGTAATGCATGCTTGGGGTGAAAGTTCGAGTGCGGCGGGTAAAGTAACTATGCTTGCTGATGGTAATGCTGATTTCACCAAGGCGTTAGGCTTGGAAATGGATGCGTCAGGCTTTGGTATGGGGCTTCGATCCAAGCGTTTCTCAATGATTGTGGACGATGGAACAGTGACTGAGTTGAATGTGGAAGAACCTGGTGCATTCCAAGTTTCAAGCGCGGATCACGCACTTTCTCAACTCTAAATCTTATTGATTTTAAAGCGTTTTCTAAAAGGGGTGTGCTTCGGCTACCCCTTTTTATTTGTGAAAAGCATTCCTATATATAAAGTTGGTTCTACTATTTCTTTAAACTTTGGGGAGTGTTTATAGATGGCTGACATGTCGACAATTCTGGTTGGTTTAATTGGTTTTCTGGCTGTTGTTTTCATCTTTTCCGCAGTTGTAACTGTCGGACAAGGGTATGAATATACTGTCGAACGGTTTGGCCGTTATACAAAAACACTTACACCTGGTTTTCATCTAATTGTGCCCTTCATTGAGCGCATAGGTCACAAGATGAACATGATGGAGCAGGTGCTTGATATTCCAACACAGGAAGTTATCACCAAAGATAACGCAATGGTTGCTGCGGATGGTGTCGTCTTCTTTCAGGTACTTAATGCTTCTCAAGCGAGCTACGAAGTAAATAGCCTTACGCATGCCATTCTTAATCTCACAATGACCAATCTCCGTACCGTGATGGGGTCTATGGACCTTGACGAACTTCTTTCTAAGCGCGACGAAATTAACGCACGGCTAATGAATGTTGTCGATGAAGCAACGCAGCCATGGGGCATAAAAATTACACGTATTGAAATCAAAGATATCGCGCCGCCACGTGACATAGTGGATGCTATGGCCCGTCAGATGAAGGCCGAGCGTGACAAACGCGCGTCTATTCTAGAAGCGGAAGGCCTTAGAGCTTCCGAGATTTTACGTGCTGAAGGTGAGAAAAAAGCGGTGATGCTTGAAGCCGAAGGCAGGAAGGAGGCAGCGTTCCGTGATGCTGAAGCGCGTGAACGGGCCGCCGAAGCAGAAGCTAAAGCAACTGAAATGGTATCGAAAGCCATTGCTGATGGTGATGCTCAGGCGATCAATTACTTCGTTGCCCAAAAATATGTTGAGGCTCTGCACGGTTTCGCTAGTTCACCAAACGAGAAGCTTGTCTTTATGCCGATGGAGGCATCAGGTGTCATTGGTTCTATTGGTGGGATTGCTGAGCTGTTTAAAGATGTTAAAGGTAATGGCAAACCGCTTTCTCATGGCGCAAGTGTGCCAAATGCGGAGTAGTCAACATGTTGGATAGCTTCGCATGGATGTTGGAGGAAGCCCACTGGCTTTGGTGGTCGGCCGGTGTGTTATTGCTCGCTGGCGAAATGATCATACCCGGTGTTTATTTACTTTGGATTGGTATGGCTGCTGCCTTAACTGGCGTTGCGGCGTGGTTGATGCCGGGACTAGACTTTGAAGGGCACGGCTTAATATTTGCCGTGCTTGCAGCCCTTTCTGTTTTTATAGGGCACCGCTATTTTTACAGTAAACGAGCAGAAGAACCAGAAAGTACTGTTAATACGCGTGGCAATCGGCATGTGGGTAAAGTTTATATAGTCGCTGAGCCGATTAAGAATGGACGAGGACATGTAACTGTTGGTGATAGCCGTTGGCTGGCTGAAGGCCCAGATGCAGCAATTGGTGAGAA
>JBFOLV010000334.1:0-2273 GCA_040830325.1 Kordiimonas sp.
CCCCGCCATTATAATGCCAAACAAAACAACGGTTAGTGCCAGAATTGCTACCCATATCCCAACAGCCCGGTGTATCTGAAAATGCTTTCCTGATTTTGGCATGGACTGTGATAAACGGAAGGTTGCTTTTTTCCAGAACCTCCCCGGCATGCGGGACCAGATAACAAACCCTGTTACCGACATGGATAAAAGCAGTATACCGGCCACCGCTTGCAGGAACCTACCTGACGGCACCAGAAGGTCATAATGAAACTCAAAAATAGTACGAAATACTAGCATGACATCCTTGCTGCCGGGGACAGCTGGCCCCGTTACAGTCAGAAAGTCCCCCTTGCTGTCACACCTGACACTGAAAGCGGGAGATTCAGAAAAAATACTGTTATACTGATCCACCCGCAAGTTATTACACCCTGGTGAATATTGATTATATATATCCTCTATTACCGGAATAACTGCACTGTGATGAGGTGGGCTTTTCAACAAAGTGTAAATGGCAAAAATATCGCTTTTAAATACCAAGATAATGCCGCTGAAAATAAGCAGAAGAAGCCACACGCCCATAATCAAGGCCACATTCTTGTGAAATGCTATATATCCCTTTAGCATATCCCTACTCCCAAAAAATAAAGGCGAGCAAAGCCCGCCTTTATCACCTGTCCCAAAGACACACTATCAGAAATTAGCTGTATAGCTCAATTTCATAGTTCTTCCGGGTGCCTTTGAATAACGATCATCCCTATTAAAGAACTGCGATGCCAGAGAGAAATAATCAGCATTCAGCAGGTTATGTACACCAAGCGTTACACTGCCCGCTTCACTGATTTGATAGGATGCACTGAAATCAACCACAGTATAGGCCTCAACAGGTGCCTCCGCAAACCCCTGGATCGTCTCAAAAGGGTCACGTTTCGCAGAATACAAAGCCTGAAGGCGAGTGGAAAGCTTTTCCGAAACATCATATGAAACATAACCAGTCAACTTCACAGGACCCGTACGGTTACTTCCCAGAAAGCGATCAAAATCACCATCTTCGTCTGTGTCTTTCTTGCCGTTTGTATATGTGAGGCTACCACCATAGCTCAGTTTATCAGTTGGGGTTGCATCAAATGTAACCTCAAAGCCATATGTTTTCTCTGGTGCACGACTAATCTGCAGGTCTGCTGTAATCGATGTACCAAGGTTGGATTTTGCTCTGTAAGCTGCAATAGAAGCACGGTAATCACCAAAGTCAAAGCGGGCACCTATCTCAGATGCTTTTACAACTGATGCTTCAATCTCAGAATTGGCAAAGTCAGTTGTCTCGTCAGCCTGCCTGAGCACACGCCCCACTTCTGCTGTTGAGAAACCTTCAGAGTAGGAAGCATATAAGTCCAACCAGTCTGCTACCGCAAAGTTACCACCTGCGTTAAAAGTTGTAGCACTATACGATGCTTCACCAGGCTGAACTGTCACGCCACTGAAAAGTGCTGTAAAGCCATCAAAAGACACATCAATTTCTTCATGGCGAACACCGCCGCGCAGGGTGACGACATCTCCCAAAGGAACTGTTGCCTGAGCAAAACCAGCAAGACCTGTTTGTTTCACTTCTGGCGCCCATACGCGAACAGACCTGTCCCCAAGCCCGCTATTCAAAACAAACTGCTCAGTTGTATCAACGGCATAATCAACGCCCCACAAGACATTTGCGCCAGATTCATTCAATGGAGTATTCACATCAAACCGCAAACCATGCTTATTGGACTGAATAACAGACTGTCCATCTTCAGGGTAAAAGTCTGAGAAGCCAAAGATATTTTCATATTCCTGATAGTAAGCAAGAACTTGCATGGAACTACCCATAATATCTTCGTGGCTATAGGAACCATTCAGCAGAAGGTTCGAATTACCGGTCGGGATTGCCCGCTCATCAAGCGCACCTTCCGCAGCAGTTGTCTTGATTCCATCAGCAACGCTACCATTAATGCGCGTATTATAATCTGAATCCTGAGTGTGGTCATAGTACAGGGCGCTAAGCTCAACACGCTGATCACCAAATGTGCTGCCAACTTTCAGGAACAGGTTATAGATTTCAGAGTCAGCCATACCGCCCTGCCCGTTGGGGTCCGGATGAATACGGTCTCCATCAGCATCAAATTGCCCATTTGTCTTTTCAACATAAACGGAAGCATTAAAGTCAATTGCACCGCTTTTGCCCACAGCATTCAGGTCA
This sequence comes from Kordiimonas sp., assembly GCA_040830325.1. Lineage (GTDB taxonomy): Bacteria > Pseudomonadota > Alphaproteobacteria > Sphingomonadales > Kordiimonadaceae > Kordiimonas. Next base: position 2,210 of record JBFOLV010000334.1, read on the forward strand.
GCGTACGGTGCCAGGCTACCGTCAAAATGAGTGAATGAGAAACTTGTACCCACCTCAGCCGATA
>JBFOLV010000335.1:0-2092 GCA_040830325.1 Kordiimonas sp.
CCAGTGAATAACAAAATCTACGTCATCAAAAAGGCCTTCACGTACCATATATACTTTACCGCTACCGCCTTCTTCTGCAGGGGTGCCATAAAGACGTATTGTCCCTGGCGTGTCAGTTAATTCTAACCAGTTTCGTATGGAAATTGCTGCTTGTACTGACCCTGCACCAAATAAATTATGCCCGCAGGCGTGGCCAGCGTTTTTGCCCTCAATAGGTGAGCGTTCTGGTAGGTTGTTTTGGTTAATGCCGGGTAGGGCATCAAACTCCGCGAGAATCGCGATCGTTGGTCCACCACTTCCATAGGAAGCAATAAAAGCAGTTGGTATATCTGCTACACCTGTCTCAACGCTAAAGCCTGCTGTGTTGAGTTCATTTTGAAGCAGCGCACTACTCTTTTGTTCCTGATAACCAACCTCAGCATAATCCCACAAGCTTTTCGCAATTGTAGCAATCCGGTTATAACCTGCATCAACATCAGCAAGCAGAGAGGTTTCATTAGCCTGCGCAGTGAAAGAAAGGCAGCAGGCGGTTATCGCATATTTGAAGGTAGTGGTGATATTCATTGGCTCTCCCGGAATGGTGAAGTTGCTTAAAGGCAATAAAAAAGGCGATTAAAAAATCGCCTTGGTGTTCATAGTTCTACTAATTTGCTAGCGGATCATCTCCCGCTGCTTTTGGCGCATCAGAAACGGATGCGCCTGCCCCCTCCGCAAATTTTTTCAGGACTAAATCAGGGCCTGCTAGAATGAGAAGCCCAAGTTGTGCAGAGCCCTGCCATTTTACTTCGGCGGCAAACTCGCCAAGGCCTTTAATTTCAAGCAAGATACGTTCGCCCATTGGGATATCAGCGCTTGTGGAAATCAAGGTGCCTGCCAACGAGACATCCCTTACTTCACAGGCATATTCTTTATCATCTTCGGTCGTGAGCGTACCTGTCCATAATACTGGTAAGCGTGTATCAAGGCGCTTGTCATCAGTGCTCATAGTTTTTTCCCGCGTACTTTCTTTACTTTGAAACTAAGGCTATCTGATTTTTTCCTTGAGTTAAACCCGGTTAAGGTGGCAAGTGGCAATAAACAGAACAGCACACACTAGGAGTTGGTTTAATATGCGTCTTATCAACGGAATAAGATCTATATTGTTTAATGTGATTTTTCTCATATGGACTCTGATTGTGCTTGGTATTTTTGTGTGGCCTCTGTGTCTTTTTAAATCAGAGAGACCTGTGCGCGCTGGGGTGAATTTCTACTGTGCAAGCTGTATCTGGCTTGCTCGTTGGGTGATGGGAATCAAGTTAGAGCATCGCGGATTGGAGCATTGCCCCAAAGAGGGTGGCTTTATTCTAGCCGCTGCCCATCAAAGTAATATGGACCCAATGATAGCTTATTGTGTTCGTTCTGATGTGTCTGCGCTTGCAAAGAAAGAGCTATTCTCTACGCCGTTTGTCGGACCAATTCTTAAGAAAATGCAAATTGTGAGGATTGATAGACAAGCTAAAGATGCGCACAAAGGTATGAGCAATGTGGCGAAGCATATTGTAGAGATGGATCGTCCACTTATTGTATACCCGCAAGCGACACGCGTGCTGATCGGGCAAACTAAAAAGCTGAAAAGTGGTGCCTATTTTGTGCATCAAGATACCAAATTACCTGTTGTTCCTGTCGCTACAAACACAGGGCTTTTTTGGTCAAAAGGGTTTTGGCATCGTTCAGGTACGGCAGTTTTTGAGTTTGGTGAGCCTTTGCCAGCGGACCTCAGTAAAGACGCCTTTATGAAGCAGCTTAAAGCCCATGTAGTTGACCGAAGTGACGAGCTAGTTACTGAAGCTGGTTATGGTCATTTATTACCAGCTCACGACAGCAAAAAAGTTTAGCAATCAAACTCTGATAAAGCTTTTATCGCGGTAAAGTGAAGAAATTCTCGTGCTTTGGGGGCTTGTAGATGGCCGCCGTGCCTCTAAACTGTTATAAAGGCAGAGCGGAGAGACCGATGAATAAAAAGCCTGAAAGCATGACAAGCCTAAAAGGGATTGCTGCACAGCTGAAACAACACCATGAAAGATACGGTGAACCCACAGGTTTATCTCTTGGG
>JBFOLV010000336.1:0-10020 GCA_040830325.1 Kordiimonas sp.
TCGCTATCCAGCTGACTGAGGATATTAGAAGTACTCCACCAAAATATAGACCAAGGAAAGCCGCCATATTCAGGTAGGTTTGGAACCCTTTTGCTTCAGTGATTAGTGGGATAAGGGCAAAGCATATGATTACACCGAGGGAATTCCAAACAATCAATTTTACTTTGTCGTTAGCCATGGCTGTCCAGTCTTTATCTGCTTTTTTGGCACAGAACCACATAAAGGCGTGTGTTTACAATTAAACTTTCGTAATGGCGATAGGATGAACCAATAACTTATCGCTATGCAAAGGGCAGATAGTGATCGGTTTCTTTCAGTTATTAGTTGTGGGATTCGCAGAAAGCCTGATTTTGTGGCATAATTGGCTTGGTGGTTGAGCATTTCAATTGGGAGATGGGTCGATGGCAAACAAAACCGATTGGGCGTGGCACAATGAAAAAGGCCCCCGAGGCAATGTACGGGAAGCTGTAGCTCTCTTTGATAGTGAAGATGATATGCAAGCTGCAGTGTATGATCTGGAAAGTCAGGGATTTTCTAATGCCGCTATATCTCGGCCAGTTCCCCCTGAGGAAATTGAGGCAGTTATAGATCATCCAATCAATAGTGCAAAAGAGCTAGAAGACGATAGCAGTGTTCCAAGGCAAGCCTTTGGGGACAAAGATAGCCGGATCGAAGGCATAATGGTTGTACTTTTGATACCAGTTTATGTTGCGTTGCTTATTGCAGCAGGCATTGCAGTCGCAAACGGTTTAGAGGTTTGGCAGGGCGTGATTATCAGTCTCATCATGGGGTCTATGGGACTTCTTATCGGTGGCTTATTTTCATACAGAATAGCGCGCAAAAAATCTGAACGTACTAAACGAGAGCAAGAATGGGGTGGTTTACTGTTATGGGTTCGTACAGGAAGTACCGCACAAGAACATAAGGCTATCGATATTTTGCGTAAGCATGCCGGACGGGATGTGCATCTGCATGGCCCGGCCCACAGCAGTGTGCATTGATGATATAGTCGGCGGTTAATAAATAGATTTCTTTTTGCTGAAGTTACAAGTTCTACCTATAAAGAGCACCTATTGGTAGAGTTTGGGAGCTTTTATGCCTGACATGTTTATGCAATTACTGCCATTGCTAATAGCTGGCGCAGTTGCTGGATTCTTGGCTGGTTTACTTGGAATTGGTGGTGGAATTGTTACCATTCCTGCATTGTTTGTGGCCTTTGAGAGCTTGAATGTTCCATTGGAGTGGCGGATGCACGCTGCTATTGCGACGTCGCTCACCATTATTGATGCCACTAACGCCTCTAGTGTTTGGGCGCATCACAAAAAAGGGGGGGTTGATTGGAACATCGTCAAGGATTGGTGGTGGGCCATACTGGTTGGCGCCTTAGCAGGAAGCTTTTTTGCTAGAGAATTAAAAACTGAACAGTTGATATATTTGTTCGCTGTATTGGCTGGTTTACTTGCTCTTAAGATGCTTCTGCCAATTGATAAACTTCAGCTGGGTGAGCGCTTGCCAGGAGGTTTTTTTCGTTTCTTTAACCCAGCGGTTATTGGTTTTCTTTCAGCATTAAAAGGGATTGGCGGTGGAAGTTATTCAGTACCGTACATGACTATTTATGGAGTGCCTATCCATAGAGCTGTTGGCACCGCTGCTCTTGCTGGAATTGTAATTAGCGTATCTGGTGGGCTAGGGTATTTGCTGGGGGGGTGGAACATTGCGGGGCTGCCTGATGGTATGGCCGGGTTTATTCACCTTCATTCTGCCGCAATCGTTGCCATTTCTGCGATAGTCATGGCACCAATAGGGGCAAAAGTGGCTCATGCCATCCCCAAAACTGTGCTTAGTATCATATTTGGTTTATTTCTTGTGCTTGCTACGACAAGGCTCCTTATGTCTGTTTAAGCCTATTTCAGGTCAAAATTTAGTGTGTTTGCACTGATGCAGTTTATTGTTTATGCTGCACCGCAATATAAGAAATATAATGCCTGAACGGACAGGAACCATAGACATGAGTAACCAGGGCCTAACACTTGCTTCTGATTTTGATGCTGTGACGGATAGCGAGTGGCAAACACTCGTAGAAAAATCTCTTAAAGGTAAGCCCTTTGAAAAGGCAATGACCACAAACACCTATGATGGTTTAAAGCTAAAGGCTTTATATACTTCAGAGAACACTGTTCGTGGTGTTCGGCCGGATAGTAGAAAAGGTCCTTGGAATATTGCGGTGCCGCACTGGAACCCTGATGTTTCAGTGAGCCAAGATGCAATTGTTGAAGATTTAGAGCGTGGGGCAAACTCTATTGCGGTCCGTATTGAAGCAGGAGCGTTCCCTGGTGTCAAATATGATGATTTAGCGAAGCTCTTTGAGGGCGTATATCTCGACATGATAAGCTTCACTCTTATCCCAGGTGAGGAGTTTGAGGCTGCTAGTCGCAGTATGTTAGATTTAATAGCTGCTAAAAACTATAAGGCACCTGAAGTTAGTGGGTGTTTGGGGGCTGAGCCAATCAGTACTCTTGCTCAAACTGGCCGTTTACTTACCTCTGCTGAGGGCGCAGTTAATGCGGCGGTAGAAATTGCTCGTGAAGTTTCTGGCAAATATGAAAGTATCGCAACTTTTATGGTTGATGGTGGTTTGTACCACCTAAGTGGTGCAACAGAAGGGCAAGAGCTTGGGTTAATGTTGGCCACAGGTCTGCACTATCTCCGCGCTATGGAAGCGGCCGGCATGGATTTGCATATAGCTGCAAAGCAGATACATTTTTCATTGGTAGCTGACACAGATATCCACCTAACTGTGGCGAAGTTTCGCGCGGCGCGATTGTTATGGGGACAAATTCTTAAGAGTTGCGGCCTTGAAGGCATCTCAATGAATTTGAGTGGTGTTTCATCGCTTAGAATGATGTCATCACGTGACCCTTGGGTTAACATCTTGCGCGGTACTGCCGCTTGTTTTGGTGCTGGGGTTGGTGGCGCAAATACAGTATGTGTCCTACCTCATGACACGATGCTCGGAATGTCCTCTGTCCAAGCCCGACGAATTGCACGTAACATTCAGATCGTTTTGCAGGAAGAGAGTAGTCTTTCCGCAGTTATGGACCCTGCAGCGGGCTCATACTCTTTTGAATCTATTACAACAGAGTTATCTGAAACAGCTTGGAAATATTTCCAAAAAATTGAGCAAAAAGGCGGTGTGTTAACAGCGCTCCGCAATGGACTAGTTCAGCAGGATATGATCGAATCTTGGGCTGCCCGTCAGCACAATATTGCGACTAGAAAAGACCCTGTTACAGGTGTTTCTGAATTTCCTGATATTCATGAAAAACCGATTGCAGATGTTGGTGAAATGCCGAACGTCCCTGTTGAGCTTAAGGAAGCAGGGGAAGTTATTCAGCCAATTCTCTTCCACAGAGTGGCTGAGAATTTTGAGGCATTCCGTAGCCTTAGTGAGGGGCTGTCAGAAAATGGTGTGAAGCCTTCCATTTTCCTCGCGAATTTAGGCTCTGCTGCTGATTTTACAGCGAGAGCGACATTCTCAAAAAATCTGTTTGAGGCCGGTGGCATTGAAGCTCTGCCGTCAGATGGCGGATTAGAAGTTACTGCTATCGTCAACTCTTACAAATCCTCTGGTGCAAAACTGGCGGTCGTCTGTGGAACAGATCAGCTGTATGCAGGGCATGCTGAGGAGCTTGTACAAGCATTGACTGCAGAAGGTGCCAAAGTGTTTATTGCAGGTAGGCCTGATAATTTTGAAGTTCTGAAACAGGCAGGTCTGATTTCAGCGGTTTATATGGGAATTAATGCACTGGATGTATATGAAGCCGCGTACGCTTTGATGGGAGAAGCATCATGAGCCGTATTCCAGACTTTACCTCTGTAAGTTTTGCTCCTACAGGGGCTTCTCAATCAGAAACATCAGCTGATAGTCAGATGACTCCCGAGGGAATCGCAGTTAAGTCGTCATACGATGCATCAGATGTTGAGGGTTTGGATTTTCTCGATACAAAACCAGGGTTTGCACCGTTTCTTAGGGGGCCATACCCATCAATGTATGTGACGAGGCCTTGGACGATACGGCAATATGCAGGTTTCTCTACGGCTGAAGATTCGAACGCCTTTTACAGGCGTAACTTGGCTGCAGGTCAGAAAGGCCTATCAGTTGCTTTCGACTTAGCGACTCATAGAGGGTACGACAGTGATCACCCTCGTGTTGCGGGTGATGTCGGTATGGCGGGTGTTGCGATCGATAGTATTTATGATATGCGCACTCTTTTTAGCGGTATTCCGCTTGATCAAATGTCAGTGTCAATGACCATGAATGGCGCAGTTTTGCCGATTTTGGCGCTTTATGTCGTTGCAGCCGAGGAGCAAGGCGTAAGCCCCGAAAAGCTAAGTGGTACAATTCAGAATGATATTCTGAAAGAATTTATGGTGCGGAATACATATATATTCCCGCCAGAGCCAAGTATGCGGATTATCTCAGATATCTTTGCCTACACGTCCGAAAACATGCCTAAGTTTAATAGTATATCCATTTCGGGGTATCATATGCAGGAAGCCGGAGCGACAGCTGACCTTGAGTTGGCCTACACACTTGCTGATGGAGTGGAGTATATTCGTTCAGGCATTAAAGCGGGCTTGGATGTAGATGCATTTGCGCCGCGGCTTAGTTTCTTTTGGGCTATTGGTATGAACTACTTCATGGAAGTAGCTAAAATGAGGGCGGCTCGGCTGTTGTGGGCCAAGTTGGTGAAACAGTTTGAGCCTAAAAATCCCAAGTCTTTATCTCTGCGTACTCACTGTCAAACATCAGGCTGGTCATTAACGGCTCAAGATGTGTTCAACAATGTGCCACGCACCTGTATTGAAGCAATGGCGGCTGCGCATGGTCATACACAGAGTTTGCATACTAATGCACTTGATGAAGCGCTTGCGTTGCCGACAGACTTCTCCGCAAGGATTGCTAGAAATACTCAGCTCTTCATTCAGCAGGAAACTGGTACAAATCGGATTATCGACCCTTGGGGCGGCAGCTACTACGTGGAACGCCTAACAGCAGATTTAGCTAAAAAGGCTTGGGCGCATATCACTGAGGTCGAAGAGCAGGGCGGCATGGCTAAGGCTATTGAGGCTGGTATTCCAAAACTTCGTATCGAAGATGCCGCGGCACGTACTCAGGCCCGGATTGATAGTGGTCGCCAAACGGTTGTTGGGGTGAATAAATACCCGCTAGATGAAACCGAAGACATCGATGTTCTTAAGGTAGATAACAGTGCTGTACGTACCGCTCAGCTTGAGAAGCTTAAGAAGTTGAAAGCAGAGCGTAGCCAAAGTGATGTTGATGAGGCACTTGATGCCTTGACGAAAGCTGCTTCCACAGGCGAGGGTAATTTACTCGCGCTTTCTATTGATGCTGCGCGAGCGAAGGCAACAGTTGGTGAAATTTCAAATGCGCTTGAGAAAGTTTATGGGCGACACAGAGCAGAGATTAGAGCTGTGAGCGGTGTTTATAAATCTGAGGTTGGGCATAATAGCCCTGCTGTTAAGCGTGTTCATGAGCTTGTAGAAGTATTTGAAGCTGATGATGGTCGTCGGCCGAGGATTTTGATAGCAAAAATGGGTCAAGATGGTCATGATCGTGGCCAAAAAGTTGTGGCGTCAGGGTATGCAGACCTTGGTTTTGACGTTGATATTGGGCCTCTTTTCCAAACACCTGCCGAAGTAGCGCGTCAGGGCGTTGAGAATGATGTTCATATAATTGGAGCATCGTCACTTGCGGCGGGACATTTAACTCTTATTCCAGAATTAAAAGCAGAGTTGGCTAAGTTGGGCCGCGAAGACATTATGGTCATAGTTGGAGGTGTTATTCCCCCGCAAGATTATGACGCTTTATATGCTGCGGGCGCTGAAGCGATTTATCCGCCGGGTACCGTGATCACAAGCGCAGCAGAAGAGCTGCTTGGAAAGCTTAATGCCAAACTTGGTTATTCAAAAGGGTAGTAGCATTTGTGGGCAAGCCAGTTAATCAGCTAACTGTCGATGAATTGTTTCAAGGGGTGCGTAGCAATAACCGAGCCTTGATAGCGCGCGCGATCACTCTTGTAGAGAGCCGGAAACCTGCACATCAACAGCAGGCTCAGGAGCTCTTGCATAAACTCTTGCCGCATGCAGGCGGTGCGCAGCGTGTTGGTATTTCTGGGGTGCCGGGCGTTGGTAAGTCTACTTTTATTGAAACACTAGGGTGTTGGTTACAAGAAGAAGGGCGGAGAGTAGCTGTTTTGGCGGTTGATCCATCTAGTGGCCGTACCGGAGGCTCTATTCTGGGGGATAAAACCCGCATGGATAAGTTGGCCGCCAATCCAGAGGCTTTTATTAGGCCTAGCCCTAGTGCTGGCGTGCTTGGTGGTGTGGCCCGTGCAACCCGTGAAACCATGATTATTCTAGAAGCTGCGGGGTTTGACACAGTGTTGGTGGAGACTGTCGGGACAGGCCAGTCTGAAACCATGGTTGCAGACATGGTCGATTTTTTTCTTGTGTTGATGTTGCCGGGCGCAGGGGATGAATTGCAGGGCATCAAGAAGGGCATACTTGAGCTTGCAGATATGGTCGCTGTCAATAAGTCAGATATCTTTGAAAAGAAACTGAAGCAGGCTGTGCGTGAATATAAATCAGCACTCCATATTTTGTCCGATGCTAGTCCAACATGGCACCCACCTGTTGTGGCGTGTGCAGGCCTAACGGGAAGTGGCGTTCCTGAGCTTTGGGCTCATATTGAAAAACATCAAAAGTTAATGGCTAATTCTGGGGAGCGTCAGGAAAGGCGAGAGATACAACGTCTAAGTTGGCTGAAGTCTCACCTAAATGACCGGCTGCTAGATGACTTTTTTGCGAACGCCGGTGTTGCTGCTGAAATTGCCGATACCCGCAATAAGGTGAAGGTAGGAGAGGTGACGGTTTCTAATGCTGTAGAGAGACTCTTGAACCTTTATCGTCCCACTTCTTAATTTTTTACTTTAAATATATATATTAACTCATTGCTTTTAATTGCTGTTAATTTTAAGTTTGACTTTATCAATTATTTAACAAATTAATTAATTAATAAAAATGTTAAATAATGGATAGTATAGATGCAGCCCCAACTACAGCATGTATTTTCTGCACTCGGTGACCCTACGCGTTTTGCAATTATTGAAAGTCTGCTGGAAAAAAATGAGCAAACTGTCGGTGAGTTGGCGGAGCCATACGAAATGAGTGCGCCAGCTATATCCCGTCACATTAAAGTTCTAGAAGAAGCCGGTTTGGTTGAGCGATTTGTCAACAAACAGTGGCGTGTGTGCCGTTTAAGACGCGAATGTTTTTCTTCAATAGAAGATTGGCTAGGTCGCTACCGAGACTTTTGGACAACAAGTCTTGATAGGTTGGAAGAGTACCTAGATCAGGAACACAGGGGAGCGAAGAAATGACGGCTGCAATTGATGTTGAAGCAAAAACACTGAGGATAGAAAGGGATTTTCGTGCGCCTATCGAGCGTGTTTTTGAGGCTTTTATTGACCCTACCAAACTTCAACAGTGGTGGGGCCCGGAGGGCATGACAACGCCTGAGGTTGATATGGATGTTCGGGAAGGCGGTCGTTGGCGCACCACAATGGTGAATGCGAAAGGTGGACGTCATACAGTTGAAGGCGCATACCAGACAATCGCGCCACACTCTAGGTTAGTGTTTTCCTGGGGGTGGGTTGAAAATGGTGTTCGCGGTCATGAAACCATTGTTGATATAACGCTTACCCAAATAGAAGGCGGCACGCATTTCTCTATGGTGCAAAGCCTGTTCGAAACAAGTGAAGCAAGAGATGACCATAAAGGCGGATGGACTTCGAGCCTCAATTGTTTGGACGCCTATACCTGCAAATAGCAGAATGAACGTAACCCGAGACACGACATACGGAGGTAATAATGACAACAAACTTACCAGAAAACATGCACAGCGTTACACCCCACTTTATGGTGGATGGCGCTGACAAAGCCATCGCGCTCTATGAGAAGGCGTTAAATGCTGAGTTGATAGGGCGAATAGAGATGCCCGGAACCGGCACAGTTATGCACGCTATGTTTAAGGTGGGTAACTCCATGATGTTCATCAGCGACCCGGTCCCAGATTCTGATAGGACTCCACCTCAAGAGATTTCGTCTGCAGCATTCTACGTTTATGTAGATGACGTAGATACAGCTTATGCAACAGCGGTATCTGCTGGCATGAAAGGCATAAGTGCGCCTGAGGATATGTTCTGGGGCGACCGAACTGCAGTATTACACGATGGTTTTGGGTATAACTGGACACTGGCTACTTTCCAGAGAGAGGTTTCGCCTGAAGAAATGACTGAGATGATGAGTCAAATGTCAGAGTAAGTCTCTGGTTGCCATGGCTTAATGAAAACCGTCTAAATTTGGTCTTTTTTTAAAAATGAGATTAATTTAGACGGTTTCGTGTAAGTGCCGATTAGTCGCGCTTGATGCCTGCCCAGTCATAAAATTTGACAACCTCACCAGACGTTTTACGTTCAGGAGACGCAAGCTCCAAAAACAATGGGGCAATGTATTTTGGAATAGGCAGGTTACTTGGATCTTCACCAGGAACTGCCTTTGCGCGCATGTGGGTGCGAATTGGCCCAGGGTCTACTACATTCACTTTAACCCCATTTTCAGCACACTCACCCGCATAAGTAAGAGCCAGTTGCTCAACAGCGGCTTTCGTGACCGCATAGCCTCCCCAGTAGGGCTTAGCCTTGTGTGCGGCCCCTGATGTTACAAAAATGGCGCGTCCTGCATCAGAGAGCTTTAAAAGTGGGTCTAGGGACCGAATAAGGCGCCAGTTCGCCGTAACATTGATGTCTAACAGCTCTGCCCACTCTTTCGGGGGGATATGTCCTAATGGGGATATCGGACCAAGAATAGCTGCATTTGCTACAAGTATATCTAATTTTCCCCAACGCTCATAAATAGCTGCGCCCAGCCTATCAATTGAATCGCCGTCACGTAGGTCGGCTGGGACAATTGTGCACTTTTGTCCAAGCTTTCGGATTTCATCATCCAAATCTTCAAGGGCACCTTGTGAGCGATTACGCGCAATTGCTATGATATCAGCACCATTTTTAGCGAGTTCAATAGCAACAGCACGGCCAATGCCACGAGATGCGCCCGTAACGACTGCAAGACGACCTTGAAGAGGTTTGCTCATAGTGATTTAACTTCCTGAAGAAGCGATGCTTTCAAGCTGTCGCTCTGATTGTTCTTCTTCTGCTTGGTCTGTTAGGTGTGTAGGGTAGTCACCTGTAAAGCACGCGTCACAGAAAGCCGGGCACTTTTTATCACGGCCGTTCGGCTGATTTACGGCGCGGTACAGGCCATCAATTGCAATAAATGTCAGGCTGTCTGCTTTAATGGGTTCGCGCATTGCTTCAACATCATCCATGCGTGTATCAAGAAGCTTTTTACGCTCTGGCGTGTCTACGCCGTAGAAACAACTATGCGCTGTTGGTGGCGACGCAATGCACATATGCACTTCGCTTGCACCTGCTTCACGCATCAGGTTTACAATTTTCATGGACGTAGTACCGCGTACGATACTGTCGTCGACAAGAACGATACGTTTGCCTTTGATAGTGCCGCGATTGGCATTGAGCTTGAGCTTTACGCCCAAATGCCTAATTTGGTCGCTTGGTTCAATGAAGGTTCTGCCAACATAGTGATTCCGAATGATACCAAGCTCAAAAGGTGTGTTCGCTTCTTGTGCATAACCAATTGCAGAAGGTGTGCCTGAATCGGGCACAGGAATTACCAAATCAGCTTCAACTCCAGATTCGCGTGCCAATTCTGCGCCAATGCGTTTACGAACCTCATAAACGTTCATCTCGTTCACATGGCTGTCTGGGCGCGCGAAATATACATGCTCAAAGATGCAAGGGCGTAGTTTTTCCTCAGGAAAGGGTTTGCTGCTTTCAATGCCGTCTTCTGTGATAACAA